>NZ_JAUTBJ010000002.1:0-5000 GCF_030819175.1 Sphingomonas sp. SORGH_AS_0879 | reverse complement strand
CCTCGTACCGTGAAACCGGTACAGGGACCCTCTGTGGCGGGTAGTTTGACTGGGGCGGTCGCCTCCTAAAGAGTAACGGAGGCGCGCGAAGGTTGGCTCAGGCCGGTTGGAAACCGGCTGTTAGAGTGCAATGGCATAAGCCAGCCTGACTGCGAGACTGACAAGTCGAGCAGAGACGAAAGTCGGTCATAGTGATCCGGTGGTCCCTCGTGGAAGGGCCATCGCTCAACGGATAAAAGGTACGCCGGGGATAACAGGCTGATAACCCCCAAGAGCTCATATCGACGGGGTTGTTTGGCACCTCGATGTCGGCTCATCACATCCTGGGGCTGGAGCAGGTCCCAAGGGTTTGGCTGTTCGCCAATTAAAGTGGTACGTGAGCTGGGTTCAGAACGTCGCGAGACAGTTTGGTCCCTATCTGCCGTGGGCGTCGAAATTTGAGAGGAGTTGACCCTAGTACGAGAGGACCGGGTTGAACGTACCTCTGGTGTACCTGTCGTCGTGCCAACGGCGCAGCAGGGTAGCTATGTACGGACGGGATAACCGCTGAAAGCATCTAAGCGGGAAGCCTCCCTCAAGATAAGATTTCTCAGGACGGTCGAAGACCACGACCTTGATAGATCGGATGTGGAAGTGCGGTAACGCATGGAGCTAACCGATACTAATTGTCCTATTCGCGCTTGAGAGCTCCACACCCCCACCATCAGCCCTGGGCTGATGACTGAGAGTGCGGTCATCAATACAGCCAGTGCACGCATCGATTTTATACCCAATTCCCTCGACCATCCGTCGAGGGTCGTATTCGCGGACTCTATTGCCTGGTGGCCATAGCGTCGGTGTCCCACCCGATCCCATCCCGAACTCGGCCGTGAAACCCGACTGCGCCAATGGTACTACTGCTCAAGCAGTGGAAGAGTAGGGCGTCGCCAGGCATTATAGTCCGCGTATACACAAAAAAACCCATTCACAATTTCCACCGTATCCCAAATTCGGCGCGGGGTGGAGCAGCCCGGTAGCTCGTCAGGCTCATAACCTGAAGGCCGCAGGTTCAAATCCTGCCCCCGCAACCATCCCACACACATATACGCCCGCCAAGTCACACCACCTCGCGGGCTTCCCGGCGTTCACGCCAACAGCGCGCTCGACCTACTCGCAACCGAGATCAGGTCCGGCCAGCGGGCCTCATACGCTTGCCTATATACGCCTTCCACCGCCCCGCTCTCGGTCGCCTGATCTGCTCCCCAGAAATCATGCCATTGGTAAGTTAGCTCGTCAGGGAGACGAGCGATGCGACGTTCTACAGCTGGAAGGCGAAATATGGCGGAATTGACGTGACCCCGGTCTTTCATCCAGCGGCAACCAGAGACCGACCGTGGTTTTCGCGCATAAGCGCAGGTGAAGCAACGGGCGGGGTTAACCCCGCCCGTTGCTGTTCGAGCCCGGCAGCGAAGGCTGCCGGAGTGGCGTAGCCGAGCGAGGAGTGCGGACGCTCGTTGTTGTAGTCGTCGACCCAGCGGGCCAGAATCGAGCGGGCCTGACCGATGGTGAAGAACAGCGTCTCGTTGAGCAGCTCGTCGCGCATGCGACCGTTAAAGCTCTCGACGAACCCGTTCTGCGTGGGCTTGCCCGGCGCGATGTAATGCCACTCGATGCGGGCATCGCCGGACCAGGCGAGCACCGCGTTCGACGTCAGTTCGGTCCCGTTGTCGCTGACGATCATCTTCGGCCTGCCACGCTCGGCGATCAGATCGGCCAGCTCGCGCACGACCCGCCGGCCCGAGATCGACGTGTCCACCACCGCCCGAAGGCATTCGCGCGTGACGTCATCGACGATGTTGAGCACGCGGAACCGACGGCCGGTCACGAGCTGGTCGTGGACGAAGTCCAGACTCCAGCGCTGGTTGGGAAGCGCCAGCACTGACGCGGGCGCACGGCTGCCTGTGGCGCGCCTTCGTCCCTTCCGGCGCCTGACCGTCAAACCCTCCTCACGATAGAGCCGCTGGGTCTTCTTGCGGTTGATCGTGATGCCGTCCCGGCGCAGCAGGATGTGCAGACGCCGATAGCCGAACCGTCGGCGTTGCTGCGCCAGCTCGCGCAGCCGCGACCGCAGGTCGCCATCATCCGCCCGGCACGAGCGATACCGCATGCTCGTGCGGTCTGCCCCAACGACCGTGCATGCCCGCCGCTCGCTCATCCCCAGCGTCGCCTGGAGATGCGCGACCGCTTGCCGCTTCGCGGCGGGCGTCACCACTTTTTTGACAGCAGGTCTTTCAACCCCGCATTGTCCAGCATCGTGTCCGCCAGTAGCCGTTTGAGCCGGGCGTTCTCCTCTTCGAGCGACCGCAGGCGCTTTGCGTCGGACACCTCCAGGCCGCCGAACTTCGCCTTCCACGCATAGTAAGTCGCGCTCGACATCCCGTGCTTGCGGCACAGCTCCGTCACCACCGCACCCGCCTCGGCCTCCTTCAGGATGCCGATGATCTGCTCTTCCGAAAACTTGCTTCCGCTTCATTCCGTCCGTCCCTTTAAGGAGACGGTCTCTACTTCCAGTTGGATGAAGAAACGGGGGTCACGTCAGAATGACCGTGTCGGAGGCGGCGCGGTTGCGGACGCTGGAGGACGAGAACCGTCGGCTGAAGAAGCTGTTGGCGGGTCGATGCTGGACGTGTCGGCATTGAAGGATCTGCTGGGAAAAAGCTGACCCGGTCTCTTGATCGCTACGCTACGCTGCGGTGGAGAAGCTGATGGCCGACCACGGCTCCTCCGAGCCTCGCGCCTGCAAGCTGATCGGGGTCAATCGGTCGGCATGGCAATATGAGCCGCTTCGCGGGAAGGACGATGCTGTCCGCGAGCGGATGCGCGAGATCGCGAATGAACGTCGCCGGTTCGGCTATTGCCGGCTGGCGATCCTGCTCAGGCGCGAGGGCAAGGGCATGAACTGGAAGAAGGTGTACCGGCTGTATCGCGAAGAACTGCTGACGGTGCGCAAGCCTGGCGGCCGGAAACGGGCGCTGAGCACGCGAGCGCCGATGGCGATCCCGCAGGAACTCAACCGGCGCAGGTCGTTCGCACTCCATGTCGGTCAAGCCGCCACCGGGGGCAAGGCCGGTGAGGCCAAGACGGGGTTAGAGCCGATATCCCAGCGATAGCATCACGTTGCGCGGGGCCGATACGAAACAGTCCCCGCGGGCGAGGCAGGAGGCATAGCCGCGGTTGTCGAGGAGGTTGGTGGCGTTGAGGCGCAGCCGCCAGCGGTCGCGCTCCAGCTCGACCAGCGCGTCGACCATCGTGCGTGCCGGGGTGACGATCGTCCAGGCGGCATTGCCCGACACCTGCTGCCCCAGATAGCGCACGCCCGCGCCCAGTCGCAGCGTTGCCCAGTCCCCCTGAAACGTCTTCGTGCCCCAGGCGGACGCGGTATGGCGCGACAGATAACCGATCTCGCCCGTATCGCCGTCCACATCGTTGAAGCCATAGGCAAGCGACAGGTCGTAATTGCGCGGGCAGGGTGCGCGTTGCCTCCAATTCGAACCCCTGGGTGGTCAACTCGCCCGCTTGGATCTGGCTCAGCGGGTTGCTGGGATCGGGGACGGGTCGGTTCCGCTCCTTGATGCTGAAGCCGGTGAGCGTGACGAGCGTCGCACGGTCGGGCTGCCACTTCACGCCGCCTTCGAACTGCTGGCCGGTCTGCGGGCGGAAGGGGATGCCGGCGCTGGTCTGGCCGGCGACCGGCTGGAAGCTTTCGGTGTAGCTGAAAAAGGGCGACAGGCCCGCGCCCACGTCACCGATAATGCCGGCGCGGAAGGTCGTGGCGGCGTCGGTGGTTCGGCTGATCGCGCCGCTCGTCGTGTTGAGGCTGGCGGTGCGCACATGGTCGCGCCGTGCGCCGAGCACCACCGAGACGCGGTCCCACAGCCGGATCTGGTCCTGGAAATAGAGGCCGAGCTGCTTCTGCGTGTCGCGGGTGAACGGTGCGGTCAGCGGCGGCTCGACGATCGACGCATAGTCGATGTCATACAGGTCGATGACCTGCGAAAAGTCGTAATTGTCGCTCTTGCGGACCTGGTTCCAGCTATAATCGACGCCCGCGAGCAGGGTGTGCTCCACCGCCGCGCCGGTGTTGAAGCGCCACTGGACATTGTTGTCGGTGGAAAAGACGTTCAGCCGCGCGACCGACGATCCCGCGATCAGGGGAATCAGCCGTCCGTTGCTGCCCGGCACATAAGGATTGGTCGGATTGCCGTAGCTGTTGGTATAATGGGTAAAATAGTCGAGGTCGCTGTCGATGTAGCGCGCCTTCAGGCTGAGCTTCAGATCGTCGGTGAAGCGATGGGTGATGAGGCCCGATCCCTGAAGAAGCCGCCCGTCATAGCGGTCGTAACCCGGCTTGCCGACGAACAGGTAGCGCGGCAGGCGCGGGTTGCCGGGATTGTCGCGCAGCGTGCCGATGATCGGCAGGAAGTTCGCGGTCGAGCCGCTATGGTCCTTCTGATAGAGGCGCCAGCAGCGTCACGTCGGTGCGTGCGCCCGGTCGCCAGGTGACGGACGGGGCGATCATCACCCGGTCGTCGGCGACATGGTCGACATAGGTGTCGGCATCCCGCACCCGCGCGACGATCCGCGCGGCCAGCGTATCGCCCAGCGTTCCGTTGACGTCGGCCAGCACCTCCTTGCGGTCATAGCTGCCATAGACGAGGCTCATATCGGCGCTGTTGGTGAACAACGGCGTCTTCGACACGAGGTTGACGATCCCGCCGATCGAGCCCTGCCCGAACAACACCGAGGCGGGGCCACGCACCACCTCGACCCGCGAGAAATTATAGGGGTCGGACGCAATGCTGGCATAATAGCTGAAGATGTCGCGCATCCCGTCGCGGAATTGCAGCGCATTGACCCCGCGGATGGTGAAGCTGTCGACGCGCGTGTCGCGGCCATAGGCGTCGGAATTGACGCCGGCGGCATAGCGCACCGTGTCGGCGATGTTGATCGCACCTTGCGCC
>NZ_JAUTBJ010000001.1 GCF_030819175.1 Sphingomonas sp. SORGH_AS_0879 | reverse complement strand
GCAACCGCGCGCCACGAGATGATCTCGCGGTCATGGGCGTCGATGATGAAGGCACCGCGCACGACCTCACCGTTCCAGCAGGTGAACTCGAAGCCGTCGGAGCACCAGCGCAGGTTCGAGCGGATCGTCACTACGACGCCGTCATGCCCATAGTCGGCTCGCTCGGCGTAGCGCCGCGCCAGCAGCAGGCGGTCCGCCGCCATGATGCGGTAGACGCGCTTGTGGTTGACCGGCGCAAGTCCTTCGGCGCGCCGCTGCCGATTGAGGACCGCCGCGATGCGGCGGTAGCCGTATGTTGGCCGTTGCGCGGCGATCTGGCGAATGCAGGGCAGCAGATCCGTGTCGTCGGCCTTGGCGTACGGCCCGCGCGTCCTGGTGGTTCCCGTCAGGCGGTCGTACACCGTCGAACGCCCGACCCCGAGCGTGCTGGCGACCAGGCTCACCGGATAGTCTCCGGCAGCGGCGAGTGCATGAGCAAGCTCGCTTTTTTTGGGCGCGAGCGCTCCAGCGCCTCCTTCAGTATCTCGACCTCCAGCGTCTTGCGCCCGAGCTGGCGCTCCAGTTCGCGGATGCGGGTTTCCATCTCGCGGACCTGCCGGTTGCTGGTCACGTCGTCGTCGCCGGCAACTGCAACGCTCCCGCCTTCCAGCATCAGCCGCCGCCAACGGTACAGCAGGTTCGGCGCCACGCCGTTGCGGCGCGCCACCACCGATATGCTCTCCCGACCATCGAGCGTCTCCTCGACGATCCTCAGCTTCTCGGGCGTGCTCCAGTGACGGCGACGACCGCCGTCGGTGATGATCTCGGACACGGACATAAGCCTATGCTCAGGGGATAGCCCCAAGCCTCCTTCCTAGGCTCAAATCCGTCCGGTCGAAATGGGGGCCAGTTCACATTCGCGCGTGACGTCATCGACGATGTTGAGCACGCGGAACCGACGGCCGGTCACGAGCTGGTCGTGGACGAAGTCCAGACTCCAGCGCTGGTTGGGAAGCGCCAGCACTGACGCGGGCGCACGGCTGCCTGTGGCGCGCCTTCGTCCCTTCCGGCGCCTGACCGTCAAACCCTCCTCACGATAGAGCCGCTGGGTCTTCTTGCGGTTGATCGTGATGCCGTCCCGGCGCAGCAGGATGTGCAGACGCCGATAGCCGAACCGTCGGCGTTGCTGCGCCAGCTCGCGCAGCCGCGACCGCAGGTCGCCATCATCCGCCCGGCACGAGCGATACCGCATGCTCGTGCGGTCTGCCCCAACGACCGTGCATGCCCGCCGCTCGCTCATCCCCAGCGTCGCCTGGAGATGCGCGACCGCTTGCCGCTTCGCGGCGGGCGTCACCACTTTTTTGACAGCAGGTCTTTCAACCCCGCATTGTCCAGCATCGTGTCCGCCAGTAGCCGTTTGAGCCGGGCGTTCTCCTCTTCGAGCGACCGCAGGCGCTTTGCGTCGGATACCTCCAGGCCGCCGAACTTCGCCTTCCACGCATAGTAAGTCGCGCTCGACATCCCGTGCTTGCGGCACAGCTCCGTCACCACCGCACCCGCCTCGGCCTCCTTCAGGATGCCGATGATCTGCTCTTCCGAAAACTGCTTCCGCTTCATTCCGTCCGTCCCTTTAAGGAGACGGTCTCTACTTCCAGTTGGATGAAGAAACGGGGGTCACGTCACGCGGCTTCTGCACGAAGTGCGGAACGACGCTGTTTTCCGAACGCCTGAGCGCCGGCACCATAGGGTTGTCGATGGGAAGCCTCGACAGGCCCGAGTTGTTCGAACCGACCGAGCATATCTGGACTTCCAGCAAACAGGCGTGGCTCATTCTCAACGATGGCAGGCCACAGTATCCTGAAGGACCGCCCGCATAGAAGCTGGCCTGACCTTCCCGAAATCGAAGGTCGGGTGAGATTCCGGGCCACCGACCGTCCGGGCCGCGCGCTTCCAAGACGAATTTCCCGAAATCTGTTCCCGATTGCCTTTTCCCGAAATGCGCCATCGGACATGGAGTTTCGGGAAAGGGCGGGTCGTCTGAAAACCGGCGTGACCGAGCCCGCTGCTGGCGCAGCGGGTCCGGGGTTAGGAGCCGAGGGGTGTCGCATCAGCGGGGGCAGCGCTGCGCTGCTTGGATGGCTCCACGCTGCCCCCGCTGCTACCAGACGGTGTCATTTCTATCTGGCGACGATTATGTCTTTTCTAAATTGCGGGAACAAGGAGTGTAAGCACCAGATACAAATGACACCACTCTGCTAGATAGAAATGGCACTGCCGGTGCTGTCAGCGGGTCGCCGGTGTCATAGCCTTCCTCGGCAACGAGGACGCGCATGGTATGACGGTGCTGACGATGAGTGCTGCAGAGATCACCCGGTTCGACACGTTGATGCGGGTCGACCGCGGCGAGATCCGGATCCCGGACGCGATGGAACTGCTGGGCCTCCAGCGGCGGCAAATTTACTGGCTGCTCCGCCGTCTTCGGCAGGAAGGCGCTGCGGGCCTCGTCTCGCGCAAGCGCGGGCGGCCGAGCAACCGGCGCTTTAGCGATGCCTTCCGCGCCGAGGTGGTCGCGCTGGTGCGCGAACACTATGCCGACTTCGGCCCGACGCTCGCGCGCGAGTACCTCGCCGAGCGCCATGGTCTGGGACTGTCGTGTGAAACGCTGCGACAGATCATGATGGAAGCCGGCCTCTGGAAAGACCGCGCAGCTAGGCGCCCTCGCCCCTATCAGCCCCGCTACCGGCGCGACTGTCGCGGCGAGCTGGTCCAGGTCGACGGCTCAAAACATTGGTGGTTCGAGGAACGCGGCCCGCAATGCACGCTGCTGGTGTTCATCGACGACGCCACGAGCGAGCTGAGGCTTCGATAATAGGCGACGGCGGCGTGAAGGAAGGCGATGGCGCTTTCCTTCTTCTCGTCGGCGAGCACCTGGCTGAAGGCGATACGCGAGTTGTCGTCGATGGCGACGTGGACAAATTCCCATCAGATGACGAACCGCTCGCCGAAGACGACGGCGAACTGGGTTTTTGCCTCGGACCACTCGCGGGGTGGACGCTTCCACTCCTGAGCGGCGGTGTTGAGCACGAGGTATAGCAGCTTCATCGCGGCATCGTCACCGGGGAAGTGTCCGCGGGCCCGCACCGCCCGGCGTAGTTTGGAGTTCAGCGCCTCGATGGCGTTGGTAGTGTAGATGATCCGGCGGACGCCCTCGGGAAAGGCAAAGAACGGGATCACCTGATCCCAATGGCGCCGCCAGCTCTGCGCGATCGCGGGGTAGCGTTTGCCCCAGGGACCGGCCTCGAAGGCGTCCAGCGCCGCCAGGCCGGCCTCGGCGGTTTCGGCCCGGTAGACGCTACGGAGCGCCTGTGCGACCGGCTTGCGGTCCTTCCACGACGCGAAGCTCATCGAGTTGCGCAACAGGTGGACGATGCAGGTCTGGACGAGCGTCTGCGGGAAGGCTGCGTTGATCGCCTCAGGAAACCCCTTCAGGCCATCAACGACGGCGATCAGGATATCGGCGACGCCGCGGTTCCTGGGCTCGTTCATGACTCGCAGCCAGAATTTGGCACCTTCGGTCTGCTCGATCCAGATGCCGAGGATGTCCTTGGTGCCGTCGGGCAAAATGCCGAGCGCAATGTACACCGCCTTGTTGCGGACGAAGCCCTCGTCGCGGATCTTCACCCGGATCGCGTCGAAGAACACCAGCGGGTAGCAGGTGTCGAGCGGGCGGCCCTGCCATTCCGAGACGGTTTCCAGCACCGCGTCGGTCAGCCGCTTCAACCGGACATTCTCTTCCTCCAGCACCTTCAAACACCTACGCCCGTTGCTTCCCATCGAGGAGGCAACGGGCGTCAGTTTTTCCAGACCGGTCGTGGCCTCGCCCGACCGGTTGGATCGCATCAGAAGCGGAAGCGGACGTTCCCGCCGATGCGGTAGCTTTCGTAATTGCCCGCGCTTGCGTCCAGCCCGATCCGCACGCCCTGACCGACGTCGACCTGTGCGCCAACCCCAGCGTTGACGCGGTCGCGCGCCAGCCCCGGATTGGTCATGGTCACGCCGATCGGGTCGATCGCGCCATCGGCCGTGATCGGGGTCAGTCCATTCTTGAATTCGTGGACATAACCCACCTTCACGAAGGTCAGCGCGTTCGGGGTGACCGAATAGCCGACCTGCGCGTTCAGGCGGCTGATCGCACTGTCGCGACGCTGGCGACGGATGTTGAACAGATCCAGCCCCGCCTCGCCGCTTTCCGAGAAGGCATCGACCGTCTGGCTGATGCCCAGCACCTCGGCCGACCCGCTCAGCACGGCGCGCCCGAACGGCTTGTAGTAGCCGAAGCCGCCACCATAGACGAAGCTGTTCCCGTCCACCGAATGGAAGCGCGCAGTGCCGCCGATGACGCCACGCGTGCCGCCAGCCTTGTAGGTGCCGTAGGCGACCCGACCGATCAGGCGCAGCGCCTGGTCGCCCGTCAGCGGCGCGGACACGCCCAGCCCGAACTGCTCGCCATTCAGCTTGGCGTTCATGTTCGTGCTGCGGAAGCCGCCTTCCGAATGCGCATAGCTGATATTGGCGCGCAAGATCGACAGGTCGTGGCTGACACCGATCTGGTAGGTCGTGTCGCGGAAGCGGTTATGTGCATAACCGTCACGCTCCAGCCCGCGCAGTTGTCCGCCATGGATGTCGCCGGTCATCGCGCTCTTGCCCGGGGTGAGCGTGTTGTAATCGCTCACCTCGACCAGACCGTCGATCATCGACGCGCGCATCCCGTCGCTGATGCCCGCATAGGCATCGGGCGACCAGCGTGCGAAGCTGGCCTGCGTCGCGTTGCGTCCGCCTGCGACATTGGCGGCCAGCGACTGGAGGAGGTTGCCACCATAATATTGCGGCACCCCGCCGGTTGTCTTGACCAGCATCGCGGCCAGTGCGCCCTTCTGGCTGGCGGTAATCGCGGTGGCATCCGACAGCGTCTGCGGCGTGTAGGACCCCATACCGATCACGGCGCCGTTCGACAGGTTGAAGGCCAGGTTCTGCCCGAAGTTCGCCTTCGTCACCGAACCGAACGACCCGCTGATCGCACCCGGCTTGAACTGGAAGATCTGGATCGCGGTGCCCAGCGGCAGCTCGTAGCTGTTCGCGGGGACGCTCTTGTCCAGGGCCAGTACCGAGGTGCCCGACAGCGCCAGCTTACCCGTCACGACGATACGGTCATACCCGTTCGCAACGCCCGGCCCGGCATTGCCGTCGATCTGCATCGCGGCCACCGCATTGTCGCCGAACGACAGGTTCGCGAAGGTCATGACGCCCGGCGAGTTACCCGGTGCGACCACGCCCTTGCTTGCGCCGCCCACGATCGTCGAACCACTGACCGAGCCGTTGCCGGTGAGCTGCCCACCGCCATTGACGAGGGTGGTGGTGCTGGTGAGCTGACCGGACGTCGAGCCGGCGGTGTTGAGTGCCAGCCCGTTGCCGAGGTGCAGCGTGCTGTTGTCGGTGACCGTCGTGATGGTCGCCGTCGCGGCACCCGCCAGATTGATCCGGCTGTTGGATGCACTCAGCGTCTGAGTGGCCAGCGTCGTGGTGCTGCCGACGTTCAGCGTGCTGCCCGGCTGCACTGCGAAGGTGCCGCTGGACACGGTGCCCGCAGTGTTCAGGTCAAGCGCGCCCGAGGTCAGCGCGATCTGCCCGGTGCCGTTCACCTTGCCGGTGAAGTTGCCGCCGGTGGCCAGCGTCAGGGTGCTGGCCCCGATGTTGAGCGTACCCGCGCCGGTCAGGTCGCGGATCGTCTGGTTGGCCTGCAGCGTCAGCGTGGCGGGCGCCGCGACGGACACCGTTAGCGCCTTGTCCAGCAGCCCGGCATTGACGACAGTCAGCTGCCCCGCCTCGATCGCCAGCGACGTCGGTGCGAAGCTGTCAACCGCGCCAGCCAGCGTCAGCGTCGCCGAACCTAGTTTGGTCACTGTACCGGTGCCCGCGATCACACCGTTATAGGTGCCGTCGACCGTCTGGTTGATGGTCAGGCGGTTGGCGTTGATCGTGATCGTGCCGCCCGCACCCGACAGCGAGCCGGTCGACATCGCCCCGTTCGCCGTCAGCGAACCCGCATTCTGCTGGTAGGCACCCGCAATCGTCAGCGTGTCATTGGCGACGATCGTACCGCTGTTGACGAGGCTGCCCAGCGTCGGAGCCGAACCCGCCGCCAGCGTCATCGTACCGCCGCTGGCGTTGCTTACTGCGCCGCTCACCCCGAACATCGAGGCGGCGGTGACCGTCCCGGCGTTCGCCAGGCTGGCCATCGACGCCGCGCCATTCAACGACAGCGTTGCATTTGCCGCGTTCGTGACGGTGCCACCCGCCGCGAAGGTCGAAGCCGCAGTGGTTGACCCAGTGTTGGTCACGTCGCCCAGCGCAACGAAGTTGGCGTCGAACCGCGCGGTCCCGCTGTTGGTGAGCGTGCCGACACGATAATTGGCGTTGGCGGTGAGCGAGCCAGCGTTGGTGACGTTGCGCACCATGTCGGCGGTGCCGACGGTGTAGCCCGCACCCTGCGCCACCGTCACGTCCAGCGTGTCGGCGAAGGTGCCGCCGCCCGTCGTGTCGACATTGCCTGCAGCGATCGTGAAGCTGCCGGTGAAGGTGTTCGCGCCAGTCAGGACCAGCGTGCCCGCACCCGCCTTGGTCAGCATCCCCGCACCGGCGACGATGCCGGCATAGGTGCTGGTGCCCGACTGGTCGATCGTCAGCGCCGACATATTGGCCAGCGTGACGACGCCGCTGGCGTTGCCCGTAAAGGTCGAGGTGTGGAGCGTGCGATTACCGGTCACCACGGTCTGGCCGTTGTTGACCGTCCCGCCAGTGGTAGTCAGATCGGCGTTGAGCGCCACCAGACCATCATTGGCGAGCGTGGCGATCGTCTGGTCGGCCTGTACCGACAGTGTACCCGGCGCCGAGACGGCCACCGCCAGTGCGTGGCCGAAGATGTCCGCGTTCGCGGCGGTCACCTGGCCCTGCGCCACGGTCAGCGAGCTCGGCGCGATGCTGTTCGCCGCACCCGCCAGGGTCAGCGTCGCCGCACCGGTCTTGGTGAGCGTGCCCGTGCCCGACAACGTGCCGGCATAGCTGCCGTCGACGCTCTGCTTGACCAGCATCTGCGTCGCGCCGTTCAGCACGATGTCACCACCCGCACCCGACAACGTGCCGGTCGCGATATTGGCGTTGGCGGTCAGCGTGCCGGCGTTCTGGGTATAGCCGCCCGCCACGGTCACTACGTCGTTGGCGACGATCGTGCCCGCGTTGGTCAGACTGCCCAGCATCGGCGCCGAAGTGGAGGCGAAGGTGATCGCGCCGGTCGCGGCATTGTCGACTGCCCCCACGACGACCAGCGAATGCGCCGCCTTGACCGTGCCGGCGTTGGTCAGACTGCCGAACTGGCTGGTCCCACCGTTGGTCATCGACAGCAGCGCGTTCGCCGCGTTGGTGACGTCGGTATCGACGACCAGCGCGCCCGCCGCATTGACAGTGCCGGTGTTGACCAGCTTGCCCATCACGCGACTTGCCGAGGTGGTGGCCAGGTCGAGCTGCCCACTGTTCGTCACGTCGCCTCTGGTGGCAAGGATCGCATTGACCTGCGCCGTGCCGCTATTAATCAACGACGCCGCGCCGTAATCGGCATTGGTGGTCAGCAGGCCCGCATTGGTGACGTTCTGCACGATGTCGTTTGTGCCGACCGTGTAGCTCGCCCCCTGTGCCACCGCGATGTCGAGCGTATCGGCCAGTGTGCCGCCGCCCGTCGTGTCGATGCCACCTGCGTCGATCGCGAAACCGCCGGTGAAGTTGCTGGCACCGGTCAGCGTCAGCGTACCCGCGCCGATCTTGGTCAGCGCGCCTCGACCGGTGACGATACCGGCATAGGTGCTGGTGCCCGACTGGTCGATCGTCAGCTTCCCCGCTTCGGCGACCGCGACCACGCCACCGGCATTGCCCGCGAAGGTCGAAGTGTGGAGCGTCTGCGTGCCCGTCACCGCGATCCCGCCGTTGTTGACGGTGCCGCCGGTGGTGGTCAGGTTCGCGTTGAGACGCGTCACGCCGTCATTGACGAGCGTGGCGATCGCCTGATCGCCCTGTACCGACAGTGTACCCGGCGCCGAGACGGCCACCGCCAGCGCTTGGCCGAAGATGTCCGCGTTCGCGGCGATCACCTGGCCCTGCGCCACGGTCAGCGTGCTCGGCGCGATGCTGTTCGCCGCACCCGCCAGCGTCGACGTCGCACCACCCGTCTTGGTAAGCGTGCCCGTGCCCGACAGCGTGCCGGCATAGCTGCCGTCAACGTCTTGGTTCACCAGCATGTGGCTGGCGCCGTTGAGCACGATGTCACCACCTGCACCCGACAACGCGCCGGTGGCGACATTGGCGTTGGTGGTCAGCGAGCCGGCATTCTGGGCATAGCCGCCCGCCACGGTCAGTGTGTCGGTCGCGGTGATCGTGCCGGCGTTGGCGAGGCTGCCCATCCTGGCCGCCGCGCCCAGCGCGATCGTACCGGTCGCTCCATTGTCGACCGCATTCGCCACCGTCAGCGCCGAGGCGGTGGTAACCGTACCCGCGTTGCTCACGCTGCCCAGCCAGGGGGTCGAACCAACATCCAGGTTCAGCGTGGCGTTCTGGGCGTTGTCGACCGCACCGGTGACGATCAGCGCGTGATTCGCGAGCACGAACCCGGCGTTCGCCAGGCGCGCGAACTGCGTCGCACCGCCGCTGTACAGCGTCATGCTCGCATTCGTCGCATTGGTAACCGTGCCGTCGACCAGCAATTGGCCGCCGACATGCATGACGCCCGAACCGGTGTTCGACAGCGCGCCCTGCAGATGTGCGACCGCCTGGTTGCCGATCTGCAGTTCGCCACCGTTCGTCACGTCGCCGGTCGCCAGGAAGGCGTTGTCGACGCGCATGAAGCCGCTGTTGTTCGCCGCCGCGACGCCGAACGCCGCGTGGGCGATCGTGACACCCGCGTTGGTGAGGTTACGGATCGTATCAACCGTGCCGACGTGATAGCTGGCGCCCTGCGCGACCGAGACGTCGATCGTATCGGCAAAGGTGCCGCCGCCCGTCGTGTCGATCGTACCCCCGTTGATCGCCAGCCCGCCGGTGAAGGTGTTGGCGCCGGTCAGCGTCAGCGTACCCAGCCCGGCCTTGGTCAGCGTGCCCGCGCCGGTGACGATACCGGCATAGGTGCTGGTGCCCGACTGGTCGATCGTCAGCGATCCCGCCGTGCCATCGACACCGCCCAGCAGCACGCCGCCGCTGGTGTTACCCGTGAAGGTTGGCGTCTGAAGCGTTTGCGTACCGGTGACGGTCAGCAGGCCATTGTTGGCGACCGCACCCGAGGCGGTGATCGCGCCGTTCATCGCCCAGCTGGCATTGTTGGTGACGATGCCAGCCGTCAGGTCGGCGTTCTGCAGCAGCAGGCCAGCCTGATCGTTCAGGATGTTGCCGGCCGTGGTCGTGCCGTTGAACACGATCCGCCCGGTGTTGCTGATACCGCCGGTGCTGGCGCTCGAAGCGAAGCGGATCGTGCCGGCGTTCACGATCGCGGCGGTGCTGACCGCGGCATCGGCGAGCAGCATGCCCTGGCTGGCGACGGTGACGGCGTTCAGCTTTTCGGCATTGGCGAGGTGCAGCGTGCCGCCATTGACGGTGGCATAGCCGCCGATTGACCGCATCCATCAACCGACCCGACAGATCGTTCAGCTTAGTCGAAACCGCGCCGCTGTTGACGGTGATGCCGCGCAGCGTGTTCTGCCCGGTCAGGTACAGGCTGCCGCTGTAGTTGGTGCTGTTGGCGGTCAGGAAGCCGTTGGTGACATTGCCGGTCAGCAGCGCGAAGTCGCCGGTGCTGCCGAGATTGTCATAGACGGCGACCTTGCCGTCCAGCCCGTTCAGGTTGATGTTGTTCATCAACCGCACCGCGCCGGTCGCGTCCACGGCGTCCGATCCGAACACCAGGGTGTCGGCGGTACGCACGAACCCTCCCGAGTTCCACGTGAGGTCCTGCCCCTGACCGCCGTTCAACGAGCCGAAGTTGAGCGTCAGGCCGTTGGCGAGCGCGGCGAAGCCGCCGCTGCCCCCTGCGGTGCTGGTTACGTCGGTCCACGACACCTGGTTCGGCTGAACGCCGACGCGACGCGTCACCGTACCCGAGGTCAGGAGCGTGCCGGCATTGGCCGTCGCCAGCTCGGTCGAGCCGCCGATCGTGCTCTGCCCCTCGAACAGGATGTGGCTGTTGGCGTTGATGCCCACGCCGTCATCGGCACGCAGTGTGCCGCCCTGCAGGCGAGTGTTGCCGGTATAGGTGTTGACGTTATTGAAGCGGACGAGGCCGCCACCCGCGATCGTGATGTCGGCGCCATAGCCTGCCGCGATCGACGTGTTGCCGATGCTGGCCGCGCTGTCGTCGGCGATCGTGCCGTTGAAGGTGATCGTCTTGCCCGCGCCCGGTGACAGGATGACGGTCGAACCGCGCATGATGAACAGGTCGCTGCCCGCCGCACCGCCGGCCGCGCCGCCATTGTTGCTGGAACCGCCCAGCGCCGCATTGCCGTCGAACAGCGCATTGCCGTTAATCTGCAACGTACCGCCGTCGCGCACGAAGATTGCGCCACCATAGCCGGAGCCGCCGCCGCCGCCCTGGCCGTTCGAGGAGCCAACACCGCCACCGAATCCGGCTGCGCCGCCCGCCCCCGCCGCGCCGTCTAGGCTTTGCCCGCCAGAGCCACCCGCACCGCCAGCACCGCCCGAGCCGCCGCCCGCGCCGAAGCCGCCGGCACCGCCGGCACCGCCCGCGCCGCCGGCACCGCCGTCGGTGATCGACAACGCGCCCGCGCCGCCCGAGCCGCCCCCGCCGCCGGCACCGCCGCCGAAGAAGGTCGCGCCCGCACCGCCGGTGCCGCCCGCACCACCGGCGCCGCCGAACGCGACCTTGCCGTTAGCCATGTCGATGTTCCACGTCACCAGATCGGCGATCGACTTGGCGAGCAGCACGCCCGCGCGCGCGGTCTCGACCGCCAGCGCCGCCGACAGCGCCGCGCCCGGCGGGAAGGTGGCGAGCGCGCCCGCGACCTCCGCGGCCTTCAGCCCGACCTCGATGCCGTTATTGACGGTGTCGATCACCATCGCGGTGTTGACCGGCTTGCCGCCGCTGCCGGCGCCGCCCGAACCGCCGTTGCCGCCCGCCGCGGCGGTGCCCGCCCCGGCGTTATAGCCGTTGGTGCCGACCGAACCCTCGCCATCGTTGAGGATCGCGTTGAAATTGCTGCCGGTGCGCCCGCCACCACCGTCTGAACCGACCGTCCCGGTCGACACGATCGCGTTCATCGAGCCACCCTTGACCAGGTTGGCGACCGCCGGGTTGATGACATAGGTGACCGTGTTGCTCTGGGCGTCGATCGCGGTGACGACCGCATTGGCCGGGATCGCCCCGTCACCCGACAATACCTGTCCGACCTTCATCCCGCTGATCGACACAAGCGTCACGGTGCGCGCGTTGGTGTCGATGCTGGCGACCGGGCTCAGCGTTATCAGCATCTTGCCCTTGCTGATCGCGTTCAGCCCTTCGCTGCCGATCGTGCCGCTCAGCGTGATCGTGCCGTCGCCGTTGATGGCGGTGATCGTCGTGCCGTCGGCGATGCCCTGACCACTGATCTTCTGGCCGACACGCATCCCGTTGGTCGAATTGACCTTCACCACGGCGTTACCGCTGTTCGACACGATGGGGTTCGACGCCGCCTTCAACGAGGTGACGGTGTTCAGGTCGACCGCGTTCGACAGCGTCAGCGCACCGGTCGCCTCGTCGATCGCGGTGACGGTGGTGCCGGCGGGAACGCCGTTGCCGGTCACGGTCATCCCGACCTCGAACCCGGCCAGGGTTCCGCCCGACGGGGGGGTGATGACGTTGGACACCTGCGGGGTGATCGAGGCGGCGAAGCGCGTGATGTCGAACTGCGTCGCCGACGACACTGCGACGTTCAACGCACCGGTCGAGCCGTCCGACAGCGTGAAGCTCTTGACCTTCTGGTTGCTGTCGTAGGTGACGTTCTTGACGGTTACGCCGGCGCCGACTCCATTGCCGTACACCACCGAACCCGGCAGCAGTTTGGCGGCGTCGATCGTGCCGGGAGTGACGTAATAACCCGCCGGGTCGCCGTTCGCGGGGGCCGCCTGATAGGAGGCGGTGATGACGCTGCTGGAGTCCAGCGTGTACGGCTGCGCCAGCGAGACGTGTTGCTTGCCATCATTGTCGACGGTGACCGCGCTGATCGTTGCGCCAATCGCGCCGCCGCCCATCGCGACGCCCGCGCCGACGCCGATCAGCGAATTCTCATTGTCCAGCGTGAAGCCGGTGATGCGCAGGTGGGTGCCGTCGTAGCTGGCGGTCACCTTCGGGAAATACAGCTGCACCGCGGCCGCATCGGCGCTATTGGTGGCCAGCGAAAAGACCTTGGGCGCGACCGAGAAGATCGGCGCCCCACCGCCTTCGCCGCCCTTGGTGGTGTTGCTGGAAAAGCTGACATTGTTGAGCGTCAACCGTGACCCGCTGTCGATGAAGAACACGCCGCCGAAGCCGCCACCGCCGCCCGAGCCGGCTCCACCTTCGGTGTTGTAATTGGTGTAGACGGTGGTTTGGCCATCGCTGCCGATCGTAGTGGTGGACGGCAGGACGGTCGGATTTGCCCCGGCCGAAACGTTGGCGGAAACGATGAAGCCTTTGCCGCCCGCGCCGTCATTAACCACAGTCGTGGTTTGCGCCTGCGCGCCGGCCCCCCCGATCGTCGCCATTGCGAGCGCGGTCGATGCCAACAATTTTACCCGATTTTTCATGTGACTTAACCCCCCGATATTACGCAACACGAAGCATGAACCGCCTCTTGCCTAGCATATGGCACCGGGCGATACTATATTTGAAATTCTTAATTTCGTGTGTGCATGCTCGCTGAAATTATATCAGAAATATTGTAACCAACTATTTCATGGTGATAACGACATTTGTTTAATGTTATCAAACACAAGATAATCTTTTTAACGATAGAGTGTGCGGAATGTTTGCATTTTAATATGTGGGGATCAGGACCCATTGATGTGATGGCTTCGATCTGATCCGGGCTCCGCGAGGAGGCTGGCATGAGCGACCTGTTTTGGCTGACGGACGAGTAGATGGAGCGGCTACGATCGTTCTTTCCCTAAAGCCACGGCAAGCCACGCGTCGGTGACCCGCGGGTCCTAGGTATTCAGTCCCGGCATCTGGTGGATCGGGTTAACGATGAACCGGTCATCGTGTAATTTGTGACTGCTTCCTCGGGCTGGCTGAGCGGCGCACCTTCTGGTTGTCGGACTTTAAGGAAGCGCGTGTCCGGCTCGACAACACCATCCGTGGCCTCTGCGCCACCTTCGGGATCAGGCCGGGAACCGGTCAGGGTGAGCGGTTCCTTGCGCGGGTGCAGGCCGCCGTCGCCATCCCGGGTCTTGGCGAGGCGGTGGCCTCGCTGCTCCGGGCGCGAGCTGGCCTGGTCGAGGAGATCCGCCAGATGGACCGCGAGCTCAAGGCGATCAGCGTTGCCTCTCCGGCCTGCCAGGCCTTGATGAGCATCCCGGGCGTCGGCGTGCAGACCTCGGCTGCATTCGCCGCTGTCATCGATGACGCCGGCAGGTTCAAGCGATCGCGAACGGCGGGGGCCTATTTCGGCCTCGTCCCGCGGCGGCACCAGTCGGGCGAGCTTGACTGGACTGGGCGGATCACCAAGCAGGGTGACGGCACCGTCCGCAAGCTCCTCCACGAGGCAGCGAACTCGATCCTGACCCGAACGCGGCAGACCTTCGCGTTGAAGCCCTGGGCGCTCAAGATCGCAAAGCGGCGCGGCCTCAAGAAAGCCAGGGTCGCGTTCGCCCGCCTAGGTGTAGGCGCTTGCACACGTAGCGTCGCCTGCTCGCAAACAGGGCCATTTTTTGCTCGCATTGACTGACAGCCAGTACGTTATGCTGCTCACACTATGTGACAATGTACTCGCCATCAGCTCCGTCTGCTCGCAAACGGCGGTGTCCTGCTCACATTGATAGCCTGCCGGCCAGCGCGTTTGGATCGTCGATCCGATGTCACGGCAAGCGTTCCAATTTCCTCAGTTGATCCGCTGCCGCGTTCCCCCACTCGGTGTTCCCGATTTGCCCGGTCAGGCGGTCGAGATAGTCGGAGAGCTGGGCAGCCTCATCTGCGCGCGCTTCGTCATTCGCGACCAGGCACGCCTCTTCCCATGCTATCCGCGCGAACATTTCCGGCGCGATCGTCCGGCTCGCGACGTCGAACAGCCCCAGCCAGCTTTGCTCGAAGCTGACCGTCTGCCATTGGTTTAGGAAGAACCATATGCCGAAGCGCAATGCTTCCACACCCAGAAAGCCTGTCCGCGCGGCATAGGCCGGAAAGACCTTCTCAGCCGCGAAGCTGTCGTGCTCCTGATCGACTGTCCGAAACCAGACCCGCAGGGCGGCTGCGCTCCCATTATCCAGCGTCGCGAGCGACAGCGCGGCTTCCGACAACGCGGCGGGCGCGTGGTCGTCGGTGCCGCTCATCAGCCTGTCACCGGGACACTCCGTGGCATGTCGCCGAGCCGCGTCGCCATAGGAAATCAGCAGATCCCGGAGAGCCTTAATCACCGGTTCGGCGTCGGCGACAGGCACGGCGCGGATCGTCTCGAAAAACTTGCGCTCGTTGAGACGTTTGCGACCGGCCTGGAACTGGAAGCGGAGCGCACCGGCGAACGTCACGTCGCTCAGCGGGTTTTCGGTGATGCGCCGCGTCATTTCGTCAATGACGTTCGCGAAATCGACGACGGACATACCCCCTGACGTGACCCCGGTCTTTCATCCAGCGGCAACCAGAGACCGACCGTGGTTTTCGCGCATAAGCGCAGGTGAAGCAACGGGCGGGGTTAACCCCGCCCGTTGCTGTTCGAGCCCGGCAGCGAAGGCTGCCGGAGTGGCGTAGCCGAGCGAGGAGTGCGGACGCTCGTTGTTGTAGTCGTCGACCCAGCGGGCCAGAATCGAGCGGGCCTGACCGATGGTGAAGAACAGCGTCTCGTTGAGCAGCTCGTCGCGCATGCGACCGTTAAAGCTCTCGACGAACCCGTTCTGCGTGGGCTTGCCCGGCGCGATGTAATGCCACTCGATGCGGGCATCGCCGGACCAGGCGAGCACCGCGTTCGACGTCAGTTCGGTCCCGTTGTCGCTGACGATCATCTTCGGCCTGCCACGCTCGGCGATCAGATCGGCCAGCTCGCGCACGACCCGCCGGCCCGAGATCGACGTGTCCACCACCGCCCGAAGGCATTCGCGCGTGACGTCATCGACGATGTTGAGCACGCGGAACCGACGGCCGGTCACGAGCTGGTCGTGGACGAAGTCCAGACTCCAGCGCTGGTTGGGAAGCGCCAGCACTGACGCGGGCGCACGGCTGCCTGTGGCGCGCCTTCGTCCCTTCCGGCGCCTGACCGTCAAACCCTCCTCACGATAGAGCCGCTGGGTCTTCTTGCGGTTGATCGTGATGCCGTTGTCAGTTTCCAAAGCCAACGTCAGCGGTTTGTCGAAGCCGATGTCAGCGCGCCCAACGCGGGGTCTTAGGCCACCCTTGGCCGCAGGATGAACTCCGCTCGCTCCCGCACCGAGGGTGATCGGTCTTGAAGAAGTGGCGTGGCGATTGCGGCGGCCTCGTTCGTACCGAGCAAATGCCGAATGACGCCCGTTAGTGCCACCTTCCGCACGGCCGCTGAGCGATCGGCGATGCCTCGCTCGATCAGGGCTTCTCTGGGCACGGCTACAGATAGCGGACGATGATCGAAAACCGGTATGCGGCGCCGCAGCCCCATAGATTTGTCGATCCACTGCCATGCGGTGCCGGTTGGCCATTCTGCTTTACCGTCGATCAGGGCACTGAGAGCTACAGCCCGGACGGAAGGCTGTACCGCCTCCCGAGCAAGTCTCTCTAAGTGCTGGTCGAGTGCGGGGGTACGAAGAGCATAGCGAAGCGTTGATGCTTGCGGGCCGGTTTCCTCCTCAGCGATCAGTTCGGCAAGGCGCGCTGCCACGTCTTCCCGGCTGAACACGCGATCGAGCAGCGTGCGTTCGTCCCGCCATCTACCCCAGCTCGCTTGGCGAACCAGCAACTCCGCGGCAGTGCGAGCTACAATGACGGCGGCAGTAACGGGAAATGTGCGGCTTGCACATCTAGCGGCTGCCTGACGGACGGGTTCGGCCCAATCATTCAATCGCCAAAGCACTGCTGCAAATACGAACGGACTGGGCAAGCCACCTGTTATCTTCAGGAGTGCTGCCTCACGGAGGCGCCCATCACGGTGGAAAAGGAAAAGGTATTCAAGGCCCGGCAGTGCCAGCAACTGTTCGGCTCCACTCGGCTGCCGCGCCAGCAACCGCCCGATAAGCGGCTGCGGCGGATGGCGGTACAAGCCAGCAGCGTCCGCGATTTCGCCATCCGCTCTGGCAACGTGCCTGGGGTCCAAGCCGAATAGCAAACTCAGTGCTACTTCGAGTTCACGGCCAGCCTTACTCCCTTCCCGCAGTTTAGCGCCGACTATGTCCAAAGCGCTCAACAGCTCGGGAGAGAGAACGGAATGGCGAGCCATTAAATCACTTCCTCCAACGCTGGCGTGTCCCGGAGCCGTTTGACGGATCAGGGCCAACTCTCGATAAAGAGTAGAACGCCCAAGCCCAAGTTGTTTCGCAACCTGCGCAGGGCGGATGCCAGCCTCGACCAGTTTCAATGCCGACGCCAGCTTATCCGTGTCGAGCGTCGGCCGACCCGGCACCTTGCCGCGCGCGCGTGCCGCAGCGATCCCGTCGCGCGTGCGCTCGATGATGAGCCGCCGTTCAAAATGCGCGATGGCGCCAAAGACGTGGAACACCAGTTCGCCGGCCGCTGACGACGTATCCAAACGCTCTTCCAGCGATCGGAACGCCAGCCCCCGCGCCTTGAACATGTCGATCGTCTCCAGCAGCTCCTTTAGTGAGCGGCCGAGCCGATCGAGGCGCACGACACAGATGGTGTCGCCGGCACGGCAGAAGTCCAGCATCTCGGTCAGGCCCGGCCGATCGAAGCCCTTGCCGGACATGATGTCGTCGAACACCCGGATCGCGCCGGCTTCCTCGGTCAGCCGGCGCCGCTGCACCTCCAGGTCCTGGTCGCTGGTGGAGACGCGGGCATAACCCAGCACGTCCGGCATTGTATCACCCCTCGTCCCTAATCCGCTCGGTTTGTGGACGAGCGCTCCGGCATCCGCAAAATTACGGCTTGACCGTCCCTAAATACCGTCCACAAATCCGCCGTGTCCAGAAAATCTGAACCTCATTTTGTGGACGATTTCCGGATCGCAGCGGATCACCCAGCGCGCTGCCACCCTTGTTCGAGCATGGCAGCGGGCGTCGGTCATGTTGCGGAGCCGGCGGATCGACTGACCGGTGCCGCTCGACAGTCGATCCAGCAAGGCTTGGGGCGGATCGTCCGCGCATCGATCAAGGTCGCCGACATTGCAGCCGAGGCCATATCGACAGAAGGTCGCCACACCCATGCCGTAGGTGTCGACCAGTCTGCGGATATAGGTGTCGAGCCTCTCCAACGGACGCGGTTGCGGATGCAGCGGCCAGCGTGGGTGCGGCAGGTCGCCCATCAGCTCGACTTCATCGAACACGGGGGAAGGACGCTTCGAAGAGCGCACGCCGTTCGTCCGGCCCACGAAAGTCGCACCCTTCAAGCATCACGCGGTCGATCCGTTCGCGTCCGTGCAGCAGCGCATGGACGGTCGCGGCGGTAAGCAATGCTGCAACCTCGCCGATCAAGCCGGTCGATCGGCGCAGCACCATGCTGCGCAACTCGGGCGCGTCCGCCAGCGCTGATCGTTCGCGCAAAGGCAACGCACGCTCGAAACTGGCGAGGAGACGCGCGAACACACCGTCATCCTGCCATGCCGGCAGCGGGATCGGCTCGAAGCGGTTCTCGAGCTGGTCGTCGCTGCGCACCGCGATCTGAGCCTGTTTGGTGCCCAGGCCGACAATCGGGATGCGGAGCGTGTTGCCGAGGAACCGGAGCATGTTCAGGAATTCGGCGCGGCGACGGTGCGTGCCGGCGAGCAGGTTGTGCAGCTCGTCCACGATCAGCACCCGCACCTCGACGGCGCGCAGCAGGTCGAGCGCATAGCGTTCGAGACGTTCGCCGGGTAAGTTGAACGACACCGGCGCGTTAAGCGCCGTCAGGATCGCTCCGTAGAAGCGTCGGACGCTCGGTTCGGTCGGCATCTGCATAACCACGACCGGCACCACCTCGCGCTGGCCGCACGGACTTGGCGACGGCGGATGCAGGCGCCGGAATTTCTCGGCAATCATGCTCTTGCCGTTGTTGGTAGGCCCCACGATCAGCAGATTGGGCGGCCGGATGCGGCCTGGTCCAAATCTGAAAGCGTCATCGAGCCGCGCCAGAGCTGCTTCCGCATGGGGATGCGCGATCCACCATTGGCCGTGCATATGGGCCAGGCGCTCCGACGATGGCAGGTCGGCGATGTCACGGGCGGCGGGCGAGAGATGATCTGGTTCGCCCGTCATGCTCACCACTCCTCTACATCGAAAGGCTCGGATGACGCCGTGTTCTCGACCGCTCGCACCGGACAGAGCGAGGCGGGCTCGCTCAGCCGTGGCTCGGGCTCGGGGATGACACGCAGCCCGAGCCGGCGGGCCTGATTGCGGCGGGTCGTGCGCGTCGTGGTCCGCGCCTGCACCTCGATCTCTCGCATCTCCTCGATCGCGGCGAACAGCACACCTTCGTCTATGTCACTTTGCCGTTGCCGACGCAGGCGGGATCGGGCGAGACGGTGTTCCCACAGCGAGACGGGTGGCCGGGAAAGTTCACGGTAGCCGACTTCGAGATAGCCGCCGTCGTCGGGGTCATGGATGTAGATTCGGCTGAGGTCGCGGGGATCACGGCGGATGAGTATGCGCCGGGGTGGTCCGTCCCGTTCGATCCACGGTTTCAGCGCATCCGAAAAATATTGAATGTGGTCGATCACTACCCCGTCGCGGCGCAAGGTCCGCCGGACCACGGGCAGGAAATCGATCAGGAACGCGCGCGGATCACGCGGCGTGGGCGGTGTCCGACCGTCAGCGGCGAGGGCACGCACGCCTTCCTGATAGCGTCGCAATGGGGCTTCGCCGTCCAACCCGGCATGGGGGCGCAGATGGTAAAGCTTGGCGATAGCGACGGCCAACCATCTTTCCAGCTCCGCGAGCGTCAGACACGCGGCCTTGTCGCTGTCGTAGCGTCCACGCTGCATGACGTTGGAGAAGGTCGTGCCCGGCAGGCCATGCACCAACTCCATCAGCGTGCCGATCACCCGTTCCACGATACCACCGACCTGCGGTCGCCCGAGCGGTCGCCAGTCGATCGTGATGTCGTGCTGGGCGCAGCCGCGCTCCAGCGCCTCCGAGTGGAACTCGGCCGCATTGTCCACGCCGATGCAGCGAGGACGCCCCATCACCGGCCAGTCCGCATCGACCCCGATAGCGTCCAACCATACCCGCTTGTCCGACGCGACGTGCGCCAGGCACAGGCCGACACTGGTGGCGGACGGTGCTTCCAACGTGATGAGAAAGCCGGCAATGCAGCGGCTGAACACGTCGATCGCTACCGTCACCCAAGGTCGGCCGATCGGGCGGCGCTCGATCGGATCGACCAGAATGAGGTCTACCGGCGTATGGTCGATCTGCACCACATCGAGCGGTGCCTTGGCCGTCACGATCGATCCCAGCACCGCTTCCGGCACCTCCATATCCCCCCGCCGACGCCGCTCCTCCTGCGACAAGGCCGCGATCCTGCGCCGAACGGTGCTCGCCGAGGGCGGGCGCACATGCTGGTCGCGAGCGCGCCGGCGAACCTCAACCACGATCCTCTCGGCCGACAGCCGCTGCGGCGTCAGGTACAGTTCGGCAACGGCATCGCGGATCAGGGCATCGCGGCGCTCCTCGATCCGCCTCTTGCCGCGTCCGCCATCCGACCCGCTGCTGACCAGCGCGGTTAGCGTACCGCCACCCTCACGACATCTACGAAGCAAACGGTAAACCTGACGCTCGGATACGCCCAAGGCGACTGCGGCTGCGCGGGCCTGCTCGCGAGGACAGGCCCGCAGCGCCGCAAGTGGCCGAAGCACCAACGCACGCCGCTCTGCCTCCTGCCACAGGGGCTGGGGCACGAGGCTCAGGTCCGGGACTGTTTCCGCCATCTGCCGACCTCCACTCCGATAGAAGTGCAAGCTGCTGACATCGACTCCGATCGTCAGCGACACCGACTGTGACAAAAGCCGGCACCGCCTAGCAAGTGGTCATTCGGCTTGCGCTGACATTGGCTTCGATAACTGACACGATCCTCATAATGTCACATAACCCGTCTTTCGGTCTATGCTCCATGAACAGGCCCGTTTTCCTGTTTCGTGACGAACAGGACACCGATGCCGACCAAGACTATCCTGTCGCCTGCACAGCGTACCGCGATCTTCGATCCGCCTGCCGATCGTGCGACAATCGAACGGCTCTACACGCTCGGTCCCGACGATCTGGCGCAGGTGGCGCAACGTCGGCGCGGGGCCAACCGGATCGGCTATGCGGTGCAGCTCTGCTACCTGCGTCATCCCGGCCGGGGGTTGCTGACGGACGAGGCGGTGCCCGATGCCATGCTCGTGCTGCTCGCCGATCAGATTGGGTGCGCGGCCGACGACTTTACCAGCTATGCCATGCGCCCCACGACATTGCGCGAACACCGTGCCGAAATCGAAGCCCTGCTCGGTCTGCGTGCCTTTGCGCGAGTGGACGTGCGAGTGATGCTGGCGCTGGGATCGGAGATCGCCGCCTCGACCGACCGGGGCGAGACGATCGTCGCCGGGATGGTCGATCGTCTGCGGGCAGACCGGATCGTGCTGCCGGCGGCATCGACGCTGGAACGGCTCGCGCTCATCGTGCGGACACGAGCGCGCAAGGCGGCCCATTCCAACCTGATCCGCGACTGTTCGGCCGAGCAGGAAGCGGCGCTCGAACATCTGATCGCTTCCGACGACCACGGCCGTACCCGGCTCGGATGGATACGCGAATGGCCCGAAGCCCCATCGGCCGCCAACCTGAAAGGGATTGTCGAACGGCTCGACGCGGTGCGCGGCATCGGCATCGCAGCCGACCGGGCGCGCCGCATTCATGCCGCCCGCTATGCCGTCATCGCACGGACCGCCGGCATCGTCACCGCACAGCACCTGCGGCGTCTCGAACGCCCGCGCCGGCTCGCCATGCTCGTCGCTTCCATGATCGAGGTGGAAGCGGCGTTGACCGATGCTGCGTTGGTCATGGTCGAGAAGATGGTCGGCGCGCTGTTTCGCCGTGCCGACCGCACGCGGTCCGATCGACTGATCGGCCAGGCACGGATGCTGAAGGATACCGCGCGTTTCCATGCCCGGCTCGGTCGTCTGCTGGTCGACGCCCGCGCGAGCGGTCGCGATGCCTTCCGCACAATCGACGCCAAGCTGGGCTGGGACCAGCTCGAACGCAGCATCCGTTTCGCCGAGGATCTGACGCGCGCGGCCGATGACGGTCTGGAGGAAGTGGTCGAACGCTATCCCGCCGTGCGACGGTTCGCCCCGACCTTCCTCGCCGCCTTCACCTTCCGCACGGCGCGGTCGGGCGACCCGCTGCTCGGCGCGATCGAGGTGTTGCGGACGATGTACCGCGACGGTCGATCGGCCCTGCCGAAGCGGGTGCCGACCAGCTTCATCAAGCCCCGCTGGCGTAAGGTGGTGCAACCGGCAGAAGGTGCGATCGACCGGCACGCCTATGAGATTGCCGTGATCGTCCATTTGCGCGAACGGCTCGGGTCGGGTAGCATCTGGGTGGATGGCAGCCGCGCCTATCGCACGCTCGACGACTATCAACTGCCCGTGCCCGCCTTCGAGGCCTGCGCGCGACCGGCGATCTTCGTCTGGCCGTGCCGAGCGACTTTCGCGAATGGTATGAGGAACGCCGCACTCTGTTGGCCCGGCGCATGACGGAGGTGGAACGCGCAGCAGCAGCGGGCGAGCTGGTCGACGTGACGATCGAACGCGGGCAGTTGCTGATCTCCCCGATCCGGCGATCCCCGTCCGACGATGCCGATGCGCTGAAGGTGCGGCTCTACGCGATGCTGCCGCGTGTCCGCATCACCGACCTGCTGGTCGAGGTTGCCGCATGGTCGGGCTTCGCCAACCGTTTCGTCCATGCGCGCAGCGGCGCACCCGCCTCCGACCCGTCCGCGCTTATGGGTTCGATCCTCGCCGATGCGACCAATCTCGGGTTGGGCCGCATGGCGGAAAGCTCGCGCGGATTGACGCTGCCGCGCCTGCGCTGGACGGCGGAATGGCATGTGCGCGATGAAACCTACCTGTCGGCGCTGGCCGCGATCGTCGATTGCCACACCGCGCATCCGCTCGCAGCGGTATGGGGACCGGGCGACACATCGTCGTCGGACGGCCAGTTCTTCCGCGCCGGGGGCCAGGGCGAGGCGCGCGCCGATCGCAACGCACGTTACGGCACCGAACCCGGCGTGCTGTTCTACACCCACGTCACCGACCGCTTCACCCCGTTCCACACCAAGGTCATCGCCGCCAATGCCGGCGAGGCCGCCCACGTCCTTGATGGCCTGCTCGACCATGAAAGCGAGCTGGTCATCCGCGAACACGCGACCGACACCGCAGGCGCGGTCGATCATGTGTTCGGCCTATGCCACCTGCTCGGCTTCCGCTTCGCACCGCGCATCCGTGACCTCAACGAACGCCGGCTGTATGGCTTGTCGCCGCTCGACCCGTGGCCGACCCTTCGCCCCCTCGTGGCCGGTCCGGTCAACGTCCGTGCGATCGAGGCGGACTGGGACGAGACGTTGCGCCTTGCCGCCTCGATCCGCGCCGGCACCGTCAGCGCC
Organism: Sphingomonas sp. SORGH_AS_0879; assembly: GCF_030819175.1. Taxonomy (NCBI): domain Bacteria; kingdom Pseudomonadati; phylum Pseudomonadota; class Alphaproteobacteria; order Sphingomonadales; family Sphingomonadaceae; genus Sphingomonas; species Sphingomonas sp. SORGH_AS_0879. The sequence continues at coordinate 90,179 of NZ_JAUTBJ010000001.1, read as the reverse complement.
TCGATCATGCTGCGCAAGCTGGCGGGCTTCCCGCGCCAGAACCCGGTCGCGCGTGCCCTGCGCGAGATCGGGCGGATCGAGCGCACCCTGTTCATGCTCGATTGGTTCGATGATCCCGACCAGCGGCGCCGCACCGGCAGCATCCTCAACAAGGGCGAAGCCCGCAACGCGCTCGCCCGCGCCATCTTCTTCAACCGGCTCGGCGAACTGCGCGACCGCACCTTCGAGAACCAGCGCCATCGCGCCTCCGGCCTGACCCTCGTCACCGCAGCCGTTACGCTGTGGAACACCGTCTATCTCGACCGAGCCGTCCGGCATCTGCGTGGCAACGGCGTCGACGTGCCCGACGAACTGCTCGCCCATGTCGCCCCGCTGGGCTGGGAGCATATCGGCCTCACCGGTGACTATCTCTGGGGCGAGATCCACAAGCCCCGCGAGCGGTTCAGACCGCTTCGCCTCCATCAGACCGGCCGCGACGCTTAGCGTACGTTTTCGACCATCCTCTCACCGGCCCCCTTCTCGCCCGCGCCGGGCGGCGGCTATGTCCTCGCCCGGGGCATGGCCAGTCAGCCGGTGGCGCGGGACGGCCTGGCCGCGATGATCGTCAAGCAATGCTCGAAATCATGACCGGGCCTGCCGAGGGCGGTGGTGCCATCGTCTATGGCGCCCTGGCCGACGAATTGCTGCTGGCGTCCCAGCGGCTCGGCGAACTGGCCTATGACCTCGGCAGCGACAACGAGACGCTGCGGCGTCATATGACCAGCCTGCAATCGGTCGACGAGGTGACCCAGCATCTGCTGGTCGTCGCCGACCTGTTGCGCGCGGGGGCCGATCGGGATGCGATCGCGCAAGTCCCCCTCGCCGACATGGCCGACCGCCTGCAAAAGGCCCTGTCGGATCGGCCGGTCGGCGCACCGTCATGATATGAACATCCTTTACCGACGCGCCGATGCGCCTTCCACGACCGCCTCGTATATCTGCGACCGATCCGGTCCTTCGGCGATGTGCAGCACGACCCAGGTTTCGGCGCGCCGGGCGACCATCACCCGTATCCGGTCGTTGAACAGGCCGTCCGCCAGCCCGACCGGCGCCACCTTGCCCGAATTGAGGATCAACGCGCCCATATCGCGCCCGCAGGCGGGGCCGACGCAGGAATAGGCGATCGCGAACCCCGCCTTTCGCAGCACGCCGTCATAATAGCGCTCGATCTGCAAGGGCGCGGTCGCCGGTTTCACCCGGTAATCGATATGGGTGACCGTGCCTTCGACGACCTGCCGGTTGGCTTGCCCCTCGGCATCGGCGATCGGGCCGGTCGGGATGACGATCTCGTCGAGCGAGGGCGCCCGGTAGCCGTCGATGACGGATTGCGGATAGCGCGGAAGATCGGGGTGATCCTGGCCGTCGCTGTCCTGGGCTGACAGCGGACTGCTCAGGGCCATGCATGCGATCACGAGAATGCGGGAATATCTCTTCACCATCGTTCCTGTCTCCGTTGCCGTGTCGTCGAAGGGCGTCAGGCGATGCGCCGCGATCGGGGATGGCCGTCAGCCGGGATGGCGCATGGATAGCATGGCGGCATGACGCAGCCGAGACGATTCCCACGGCGTCTGTCCCAGGCTGCGGTCCGTGTCGCTGCTCTACTTCCTGCAACGCTGCGTCAGATTCATTGCGTTTGCGTGCACATCTATAATCGATAGTTGCTGGCGGCTCGCTGGTCGTCGGTCCGATGCCATGCCTTAGCGCCGACACCGGGCATGCCGGGTTCCGGGGGCATGGTTGGCGAGCGCGTATCGGTTTTCCAGTCGCGGGAGTCAGCAATGCGATCGATCCTCCGTCTATCCGTCTTCTCCCTTGCCCTGGCTTTCGCACCGCCATCGGTGGCGACGGCGCAGGAGCCGCCGGTGCCTCCCCTGCCCACGAACCGGCGCATAGCGGTCAAGGTGATCGTCATCGCGAATTTCGAGCCGGGCAAGGACATGGGCGATGTTCCCGGCGAGTTCCAGCTCTGGGCCGAGCGCGAACATCTGGACGAAGTCATTCCCCTGCCGGGTGCGACACACCCGCTGCGCCGAAATGCGCAGGGACTGTACGGCATGGTCTGGGGCAGCACCGGCACCCTGTTCAGCGACAATGGCCAGCAGCTGATCGGGCTGTTGATGGACCCCCGCTTCGATTTCACCAAGACATATTGGCTGTTCACGGGGATTTCCGGCGTCGATCCTGCCGTGGCCTCCGTCGGTAGCGCGGCATGGGCTCGCTGGGTGGTACAGGGCGATACGTTGCGCGAATTCGACGATCGCGAGGTGCCGACATCATGGCCCTACGGCCTTTTCGCGATCGGCGCGGACAAGCCCGATCGGCTGCCGACCAACGGCAACAGCTTCGGCGGAACCGACGACATATCCGGACTGGGCATGGCGATCGAATTGAACCAGGGCCTGGCACGCTGGGCCTTCGAGCGGACGCGTTCGGTCCGGATACCGGATTCTCCGTCGCTGCGCCGGGCGCGGGCGGCGTGGAAGGGCTATCCCAATGCGCAGCGTCCGCCGTTCGTGCTGATGGGCGAAACGCTGGGTTCGCGCCGCTACTGGCATGGTCCGGGACGTACCCGCTGGGCGCGCGACTGGGTCAGATTGTGGACGCACCAGAAGGGCGTGTTCGCCATGACCAATATGGAAAACGCCAGACATTGGCCGGAGCGATCGAACTGGGCGCCAAGCTCAAACTGGTGGACCCGGGGCGGGTCATGGTTCTCCGCACGGGCAGCAATCCGTCCATGCCACCGCCGGGCACCTCGGCGACCGCCAGTGTCGGCGACGAGGGCCCCGGCCAAATGGTCGCCTATGAGGCCAATTACCGCGTCGGCGTTCCCGTCGTGCACGAATTGCTCGACCATTGGGACCTCTATGCCGACACCGTCCCGTCCGTCGATACGCCCGCGAACGATCCCGCAAAGCCCGCCCGGTGAGACGGGCGGACGCAAAGGCTATCCCGATCTACAGCATGCCGATGTCGTGCAGCCATTGCTCGACCTGCCCGGGCCATTGCCTTGTGATCGGATCGGCGGTCGGCCGCATGCCGAAGGCATGCCCTCCCCTTGCGTAGAGGCGCATATCCACCGGCACGCCAGCGTCGTTGAGCGCCAGCGCATAGGCCATGGGCTGCCGGATATTGTCGACGGGGTCGTTCATCGCATGGATGATGAGCGTCGGCGGTGCCTTGGGGTTGATCTTTACCCAGGGGGCGAGTTCGAGTTCGTTCCTGCCCTTGCCGGTGTCCCACACACGGGCCGTATAGGCGACGATCGCGAAGTCGGGCCGGGGCGATACCCGATCCGCCGCATCGCGGACGGGATAGGTCCTTTCGTAATCGTTGCTCATGTTCGTCACGAGATACGCGCCCGCCGAAAAGCCGATCACGCCGATCTTATGAGGGTCGATCCGATAGGCCGTCGCCTGGTGACGCAACAAGCCCATGGCGCGTTGCGCGTCTTCCAGACCCAGCAATATGTCTGGCCGCTTCTGCCGCCCATTCACCTTGGGCCAGACCTGCGGCGTCCGGTATTTCAGCATGACGCATGTCATGCCCTTCGTGACGACCCAGTCGCAGATCTCGGTCCCTTCCAGATCCGTCGCGACCGCGTAGAAGCCCCCGCCCGGTAGCACCAGCATGGTCGCACCGGTGTTCCGCCCCTTCGGCCGGTAGATCGTCATGGTCGGCCGGGTGACATAGCTCACCCAATGCCACTTCCTGCCACCGACCAGCGGCGAGCCGTTGCCCGTGGCTTCGGCCTCGTCGCCGGTGTCCGGTTTGGCGAGAGCGGCGCCGGCGGGCCATAACGGCATTTGGGTTCCGCCGACGGTCGGTTGCCAAACGCCCTTTCGTTCCACCTTGGGAACCTCGATCCTGTCCGTCGGCGTGTCGCTCCTGCTCGCCTGGCCGCAAGCCGCTCCAGCAAGTCCGAGGGCGAGAAGCGAGGGCACGACACACCGGAAGCGCGACAAGGTCCTGTCTCCAAATTCGAGGGCGCGACCGGCGGTCGGGGATCGGCCGGGTCGCGCTGATGCAGGTTAATGGCGGCTGCTATTCCCGCAAGCGGCGGTGTGCCCGAAATCGAACGGCAAGCGAGGCGGGCAATCTCCCGATCCGTCGCGCTTGCGATCCCGAGCCTATGGCCCGCTCGACCCCTCACCCAAGGAGTGGCGCCCCTTCAATTCGGCGCGACGAAGCAGGAATTCGCGTTGAGGGTCGAAAGGGATTTCGGAAGGAGCGATGTGGCGAGGCTGATCGGAACGACGATCGTCACCTTGTTCATGCCATTCGCCCCGGAACAAATCTGGTCGGTCGATACCGTCACGCTGCTCGGCGGTGCGGGGATGCCCCGTTGTTGAGCGAGGGCACTGGCATAGGCTTGCGTCGCCTCCGGCGTCTCGCACCCCGATGCGCCGAGGGCGAAGCAGCGGACGCTTTCCGATGCCACTTGCTGAAGCCCCTGCTGCCGCCATTCCAGCAGCGCCCCTTCGATCAGCAGGAATATGAAGCTGAGCAGGGCCGGTGCGAGTAGCGCGAATTCCACCGCGCTGGCTGCCTTGCGGTCGGCTCGAAGGCGTCGGATCATGGCAGCCTCACCGTCACCGCGCTCGCCATGGTCGAACCATCGAGCCACGGATTCCGGATGATCGAGCGATAGTTCGACGTTGCGGCGATCGTGACATAGAAGCCCGAGGTAGCGCCGCTGGGACAGGGCGCGCCGCAGGAGGACGCAGGCACATAGGTCGTCGGCAGGCCGGGCGCCACGCAGGAGCATGAGCGCGCGGACGGGGCGACGGCGCAATTCTGCGCCTGGCCGTTGCAACGGATGGTCGCGGTGACGGCATCGGCGGGAAGGGCGCTGGCGGCGACGACATATCGGGAGAGCCGGTCGACGTCCAACGCATTGGCGTTGCGCATGTTATAGCCAAGGATCGAGGCCTGCTCGACCGCGCTGCTCAGCCTGGCGCTCCTGACGAGATAGACGCCGAAATCGAGCGCCGGGAGGAGCGCGCCGAAGATGAGCAGCGACCAGAGCGCGAACTCGATCGCCGCGACACCCCGGGTGTCCCGGAGGAGCTGTGACGGAGCTTTCCTGGTCATCGCACCAGTCCCACATTGCCGCTATTCCCGCCCGCCGACATGCTGGCACAGGCGGTCGCCGCGCTCGGCCCCCCGGAGAGCGTCACGGTCTTCGCGACCAGGGAGAAACATCCGCCCCCGATGCTCGCGCCGCCACTCATGCGAAAGTCGGAATTGGGCGCATAGATGATCCCGGAATAGGCATCCTGGGTCCCCCCGCCCAGCGTGGTCGTGGCGCTGGAGCGCGTCGCGAAGAGAATGTCGGCGATCCCGAAGGACGATCCGCTCGACGGCGCGTTCAGGGCGATGGCCGTTCCCCCGGCGGCTTTCAACGTGCCCGCCAGGATGAAGCTGACGTCGCGGCCCGCCATCGTGCCCCCGGTATTGTTCGTAAAGCCGCCATTGATGAGGTAGGTGCCGGACCCGAAGGTGGAACCGCCGTTCAGGTCCAGATCGCCGTTGATATAATGGGTACCGGTCGCCCCGAAGACGATGTTGCTGCCGCCGGCGGTCTTGACCGCGCCGTTGGCACTGAAGGCGCCATCGCCGAAGCTGGCTTCGCTACCCCCCCGATAGGCCGATCGCGGTGCCCTTGCCGTCATTCCCGATGGCATAGTTTCCGGCCCCCACGGTCAGGCGGCTGCCGCCGCCATCCACCAGGATGGCGCCCGCCACATCCATGTCGCCCGCGCCGATCGTGGCGGTCGACCCGCCGCCCAGCGAGATCGAACCGAAATAGTGGCGACCGGCTCCCACGGTCAGGGTGGTGCCCCCGCTCAGCGCGACGGGCGCGTTGATGGTCACCGGCCCATCGGGCAGCATCAGCCCCCCGCCCCCGCCCACGGTCACGCTGCCGCTCACCGTCACGACCGATGGCCCCTGGATGTTCAGCTTCAGCGACCCGGTATTGAGATTGGCGAAATGATATTCGCCCGCCGGGAATGTCCATGTCCCGTCCGACAGCGTGCCGGTCTTGCCCTGGAACGTCATCGTCGTGGGATAATAGGACAGGGAAAGGTCGTCGCCGGTCGGCACGCTCGCCCTTCGGGGGGCGGTATAGGAACCGAGCCGGGAGAAAGCCGCCGCCAGCGCGCTGTTGTTCGCCAGCGGGTCGGGCGTGCTGCCCGTCGCCTTGACCTGGCGGCCGGTGACGCTGCTGCCGCCGGCATTGGTCAGGCTTCCGCCATAGGTGATCGTATCGGCCTTCAGCCCACTACCGCCGCTCAACCCGATATCGCCGGACGACGTGACCGCCTTGGCGCTGATCGTCGAGCCACCGCTGATCGCGATGGGGCCGTTCGAGAGCAGGGCACAATTGGACGCGCTGACGGACGTGCCGCCCGACAGGGTCACGCCATTGGACGGCGCCAGCGCCAGGATGCAGGGCGGCGCCTGCCTGCTCGGCAAGGAGGCGATCGACGCGACCGTGACGTCATAGCTGGTCTTGGGCGTGAAGATGCGGGCCAGGTGGAGCGGAATGGACGTCGTGATCGTGACCTGCACGACATCGCTGATCGTGGCGCTGTATCCGGTGATGTGCCGGACCGTCACCCGCTGCGGCAGGATGCCGTTCGCCAGTGCGACATCTTTGGCAGCGGCGGCCAGCACGGCATCATCGGGCGACTGCACATAGGCGTTTGCCGCCGCCAGGGCCGCGGCATCGGCCGGGCCCTGCAGGCTGATCTTCGATCGGTAACCTTGCCCCAGTTCGACGGCAAAGGCCGCGGTGCCGATCAGGCTGAGCAGTGCGAGGACGCCGAGCAGGCTGACCGACCCTCGCCGATCGCTTCGGAAAGTAAGCGACTTTGGTTCGGCGTTTCCAGCGGCCGCGAAAACGTGCTTGAGCGATCTTCGAACGGGCATGGCACCCGAATGGCACGATATTGTATAATTAACGTTAAATCGTCTGCCGGAGGTCGTTCTGGACCTGCGGATCGGCCTGGTTCATCGCGTTCGCCCTTTGCCTCAAGGGAACCCTTCCCTCTTCCGGGGCCATTCCGCTTTCCATGATCGCCCGACCCCTTGGTTATCCAGGCGACGTCCGGCACGGCAAGTGAGGCGGAACGGGCGCCAGCGTGTCGGCGATGGCGAGGGCCGCCTGACGAAGTTCGTCGTCGGATAGCTCGCCAGCCGACCAGAAGGACAAGGCGCCGCGAAAGGCGAGGGCGAGCTGGTAGGGTCCGTCGCTGGCCGATGGTCGACGTGAAACGCCGACCATGGCCTCGCCCGTCCATGCCAGCGCCCAAAAGGCCGCGGATCGTTCCAGGGCATCGGTTCGAGCCGGGCCGGCGGTGCCGAGCGATCCCATCACGGCGCGGTTCACGTCCGGCTCCTCCAGCATGACGGCGACCGCGACCGCGACCGCCAGCCTGATACGGCCTGCCCTGTCCGCTGGCGGCGTCGCCGCGGTGTAGCGCATCGCCATCGTCTCGATCCGTCGGCCGGACAGGGCGTGCATGACGCCAGCCTTGCTGCCGAACTGGTTGAAGGGGGTGGCGAAGCTGACCCCCGCCTCGGCCGCCAGGTCGCGCATCGAAAATCCGGCCTTGCCCGAGCGGAGCAGCCGTTCCGCCGCTTCGAGCACCCGCTGGCGGACGGGCGCTCCCCGTTCGCCGGGGGAGCCGTTGGGCTTGCTTAGCGTCATACGCACCTATATCATGATATAGTTATCCGGTTTCACAGGGTTATCGTATGAACGCCGTCTCGCCAAAGACCTTCCTCATCACCGGTGTCAGCTCGGGCCTGGGTCGCGCCTTCGCGCAAGGGGCGCTCGATGCCGGGCACCGGGTCATCGGCACCGTCCGGCGCGAGAGCGACGCCGAGGCGTTTGCGGCGCTCGATCCCGATCGCGCGCATCCGCTGGTGCTGGACGTGACCGACTATGCCGCCATCCCCGACGCCGTCGCCCGCGCGGAGCGGAGGGCGGGTGCGGTCGAGGTGCTGGTCAACAATGCGGGCTATGGTCACGAGGGCGTGGTCGAGGAATCGTCGATCGACGATCTCCAGCGTCAGTTCGCCGCCAATGTGTTCGGGCCGGTGGCGATGATGAAGGCGGTGCTGCCCGGCATGCGCGCGCGCCGGGCGGGCCATATCGTCAACGTGACCTCGATGGGCGGGTTCATCACCATGCCGGGGATCGGTTTCTACTGCGGCAGCAAATTCGCGCTGGAGGGCATTTCGGAAGCGCTCGGCAAGGAGGTCGCGGGCTTCGGCATCCGCGTCACCGCGCTCGCCCCCGGTCAGTTCCGCACCGACTGGGCGGGGCGCTCGATGGACCGCACGCCGCGCAGCATCGCCGACTATGACGCGGTCATGGACCCGCTCCGCGCGGCACGGCAGGCCAAGAGCGGCCACCAGCCGGGCGATCCCGCCAAGGCCGCGCAGGCGCTGCTGGCCCTGATCGACGCGGAAACGCCGCCCACGCGGCTGTTCCTCGGGGCCGACGCGCTCGGCCTGGTCGATCAGAAGCTGGAGGCGATGAAAGAGGAACGCGACCGGTGGGACGCGCTCTCCCGTTCGACCAGCTTCGCGACCTGACCAAGACGCTTCCTGGAACGCAAGGCGATCGAAACGGCCGGGGCCGTCTCGATCGGCCATGACGTGTCCGCGGTGAACGGTCGGAAGCGTTTCGATGACCGGGCCTTGCGCTCGGCCTTCTCTGCGGCTTGCCTTGGCGTCGACCTGCGGTGAAGATGCGGCGCTGGGGGGACGACCATGACGAACGACCGTGGACACGCCAAACTCGAACGGCTGACCTTCTTCTCGGATGCGGTGTTCGCGATCGCCATGACGCTTTTGGTGATCGAGGTGCGCCTGCCGGAATTGCACGCCGTCACGGAATCATCACTGGCGCAGGCGCTGGCGAACCTGCTGCCCAACTATATCGGCTTCATCATCAGCTTCCTGGTCATCGGCCGGTTCTGGACCGGGCATCACCGGCTGATGGCGATGATCGACGCGGCCGATCCGGCGCTGGTCCGCGCCAACCTGCTGCTGCTGATGGCGATCGCCTTCATGCCGTTCCCGACCGCGGTGCTGAGCGACTATTCGCTGATGCGCGTCGCGATCGGCTTCTACACGGCCTATCTGCTGCTGGTCGGGCTCGCCAATGTCCGGGTCATCACCGTCGCGATGCGGCACCTGTCGAAAGGCGATCCCGACGTGGCGGAGGATGCCCGACAGTTGCGGCGGTCGATGTGGTCGCCGCTCGTCATCGCCGCGACCGGCTTCGTCGCAGGCATGGTGTCGCCGGTCGCCGGGCTGGTCGCCATGGTGGTCGTAACGCCGTTCGTCCTGCTGGTCCTGACCCGCCTCGGCCATCGTTCCGGCGTGTCGGGTGAGGGATCGGAGGCATGATGGCGTCCGTCGCTCATCCCGCCGCGCCCCGCGCCTCCGTGCGGCCGGAACGGATCGACCGCCTGCTGTCGGCTGGTGCGGTCATCCTGTTCGTCGCGGCCGTCGCAGCGATCCTGCGGGGCCACGATCAGTGGCGGATGGTACCGGCGCTGATCTGGCTGCACCTTGCGACCATCCTCGTCGCGACCGCGCTGACGCCGGTCATGCTGCTGCGCGTTCGCGGCGACCGGCGACACCGGACGATCGGCAAGCTGTGGATCGTCGCCATGCTGGCGACGGCGATCTCCTCGCTGTTCATCCACGTCTCCGGGCCGGGGCGGTTCTCCGTCATCCACCTCCTGTCGTTCTGGACCCTGGTGCAGGTGCCGCTGATCTGGTGGACGGCGCGTCGCCACGATGTGGCCCGGCATCGCCGGGCGGTGCACGGCATGGTGATCGGCGCCCTGCTGGTCGCCGGTTTCTTCACCTTCCCTTTTCACCGTCTGCTCGGCACCTGGCTGTTCGGCTGATCGACCCGTCGGAGGCTGGGGCGCTTCCCCAAATGCGGCGCGTGCGGAGATGCCCCACCCCAACCCCTCCCCTGAAGGGGAGGGGCTCGGCCCGGGTGTCTCCATAGCCTGACCGGGGCGCGCTAGGGGAAAGCCGGAGCGGGGCGGAATGTCCAAGTGACACAAGCGGATGGCAAGGGTAAGTCGTCCTCCGTGCACGCCGTCCGGCATCTTCTGGCGCAACGCCATCTTGCCGTGCTGATCTGCGCGGCGACGCTGCTGCTGAAGCTGCTGGTCCCCGTCGGCTACATGATCGACACCGATCATGGGCGGATCACCGTCACCCTCTGCCCGGGCACCGCGCCGCGCGCGATGACGATGGCGATGCCGGGCCTGCATGGTGACATGCCCGACCATGGCGGGCTGAAGGACCATGGCAAGGCGGAGACGCCCTGTGCCTTCTCCGGTCTGTCGGCCGCGATGCTGGGCGCGATCGATCCCGTCCAGCTCGCCGCGCTGATCGCATTCGTCCTGGCGCTTGGCCTGATCGCCACGGTCCCGCGGGCCCCCTCATGTCCCGCCTATCTCCGTCCGCCGCTGCGAGGACCGCCGACCTCCCTTTGACCTGTCGTTCCACGCGCTTGATCCGGCGCGTCCATGAACCGCGGTTCGCGCCCTTGGCGTCGGGCCGGTCAAAGGTATTTCGATGCTTCGAAAACATCTTCCGGTCGGCGCGGCTGCGTCCTGCCTGCTGCTGGCCGTGCCGGTCGCGGCACAGACCCGCGACGCCACCGACGATCGCACCGATGCGACGATCGTCGTCACCGGCCAGCGCGATCCGCTGAAGCTGGACGATCAGGCGCAGGCCGGCAGTCGGCTCGGCCTTTCGATCCGCGAGACGCCGGCGAGCGTCGAGGTGCTGACGCAGGACGATCTCCAGCTTCGCGGCCTTCGCACCGCGCGGGAGACGTTCAACGATGTGGTGGGCGCGATCGCGGGCAACGTGCCGGGGAACCCGGCGGTCGTCTCGCTGCGCGGCTTCGCCGGGAACACCGTCTCGATCCTTCAGGACGGGGTGCGGGTGTCGGCATCGACCGTCGTCCAGCGCGACAGCAACAACTGGCATTACGACCGCATCGAGGTGCTGAAGGGCCCGGCGTCGGTCCTCTACGGCGAAGGCGCGCTGGCCGGCGTCATCAACAAGGTCACGCGCAAGCCCGTGCTGGGCGAACGCCATCTCGATACCCTGCTGTCGGTCGGGAGCTTCGACACGGTGTTCGCAGGCGGCGGGGTCAACCTGCCGGTTTCGTCGACGATCGCGGTGCGCGCGGACGCCAGCTACCAGCGGTCGGACAGTCTCTACGATGTCGACGACAACGCCAGCTTCTCGGCCGGACTGACCGCCAGCGCGCTATGGAAGCCCAGTGATCGCCTCTCGCTGCTCGTCGCGGTCTATCATTTCGAGGATCGTTACGACGCCACCTATCAGGGTTTGCCGCTGATCCCCGGCCGATATGCGCTGCACCCGACCGATGCCGTCACGACGGCGAACGGCCTGGTCGCCGATCGCGGCTTGCGTCGCCGCAACTACAATCCCCGGGGCGCCTATTCCGGTGCCGACGAAACGACGCTGCGCTCACGGCTCGACTGGTCGATCGGCAGTGGCTGGACCGTCGCGCTCGACCTGACCGGCTATACGGCCAAGCGCGCGTTCCTGCTGGCGGACAGCCAGACCTTCGTCTCGCCCACCCCGGCGTTCCCGAGCGGCAGCTTCCGCCAGACCTATCAGGATTTCCGCCACGATCACCGGTTCTGGAACGCGCGCGGCGTGATCGGCCATGACAGCCGGATCATCGGCCTGCGCAACCGCTTCGGCCTGGGCGTCGAGCATAACGACACCGATTTCGTCAGCCTGCGGCAGACCGCCTCCCCCTCCGCCCTCCCGGCGGTGGACGTGCGCAACCCGGCCGTCCTGCCCCTGCCCACCGGGACAGCGATCTTCACCGCCGGCAACGTCACCTTCGATTCCAGGCTGAAACAGACCTCGGTCTTTGCGGAGGAGGCGCTGAACCTGACGCCGAAGTGGCTGCTGGTGGGCGGGATACGCCGGGACCATATGGAACTGGACCGCGCGACGATCCAGAATGTCACCGGTGCGGTCGATCGCAACCGCCCGACCTTCGATCCCGTCTCGTGGCGTGCGGGCACGACCTGGGACGTGGCGCCGGGCCTGACGCTCTATGCGCAATATACGACGGCGGTATCGCCGGTATCCTCGATCCTGCTGGCCTCGATCGCCAACAGCCGCTTCCGGCTGACGAAGGGGCGTGCCTATGAGGCCGGTTTCAAGGCAAGTGGCTGGGGCGGGCGCGCAAGCGTCACCGGCGCGGCCTATCGGATCGAACAGCGCGATATCCTGACGCGCGATCCCGACAACCCGGCACTGGCCGTGCAGGGCGGGCGGCAGTCCTCGCAGGGCGTCGAGCTGTCCGGCGTCCTCTCTCCGGTGAAGGCGCTGCGCCTGTCGGGCGGCGTGTCCTACACCGACGCGCGCTATGACGCGCTTTCCGAGCTGGTCGGGGGCGTGCGGGTCGATCGAAGCGGCAACCGCCCGATCAACATCCCCTCGACGACGGTCAATGCCTCGGCGCTCTATACCATCGCCGGCGCGGTGACGCTGGGCGGTTTCCTGCGACATGCCGGCGCCTTCTATACCGACACCGCCAACACCATCCAGGTCGCCGGGCATATCGTGCCGGATGCCAGCCTGTCGGTGCCCGTCGCGCCGCAGGCGACCCTGACGCTGCGCGGCCGGAACCTGACCAACGCCTTTTACGGCGAATATTCCGGCTATCCGACCACCAACATCTATATCGGCGCGCCGCGATCGGTCGAGGTGGCGCTGGCGACGCGGTTCTGATGCCCGGCCATCGCCGATCGACGGCATCGCGCGCGCGCATCCTGGTGCGCGATGTTCATCTCTGGCTGGGCATGGGCCTGGGGTTGCTGTTCGCGGTGCTGGGCCTCACCGGATCGGCACTGGTGTTCTACACCGGCATCGACGCCGCGCTTCATCCCGTGGTCGAGGGCGGGCGGAGCGACGGTGCGCCGGACCTGACGTCGCCGGTCTGGGATCGGGCCTTGGCGGCCGGGCGTGCCCGCTGGCACGATCCCGTCGGCAAATGGACCATCGAGGTGACGGGCGAAGGCGGCGCGATCCCGGCGCGCTTCTATCCGTCGTCCGGTCACGGTCATCACGCCGATCGGATAATGGTCTGGTTCTCGCCCGATGGCGGGCGGATCGTCCGTGCCGAACCCTGGGGCGGCTATCTGATGAGCTGGCTCTACCAGCTTCACATGGCGTTGCTGGCCGGCGACCTGGGCGGTCAGGTGGTGGGCTGGTCGGGCGTGGCGATGCTCCTGCTGCTGGTCACCGGCATCGCGGTCTGGTGGCCGCGCGGAAGCTGGCGCAAGGCGGTTGCCTTCAAACGCGACGCGGCGCCGATCCGCCGCCTGCGCGACCTGCACAAGCTGTCCGGCCTCTGGAGCGTGGTGCTGCTGTTCGTGCTGGTCGCGACCGGCATATTGCTCGCGCTGCCTGCCGTCACCCAGGCCATGTTGCGGCCCGATGCCATTCCGGCTCCCAAGTCCGTGGGCGGCCCGGGTGCGGGCACGACGATCGTGCGAGCGTTCGACGTGGCGCATCGGGCGTTGCCGGATGGCCGGATCGTCTTCATCGACATACCCGGCGCGCACGACGCACCGATCCGCGTGCGCCTCCAGGTGCCCGGCGACCCCCATGCGCGCTTTCCGGGAAGCTACGTCTTCATCGACCGGGTCTCGGGACAGGTGCTGGCGGTGCACGATGTCCGCCGTGCCGATAGCGGAACCGCCGTGGCGAGCTGGATCCGCACGCTGCATGACGGGACGGTCGGAGGCCTGGCTACGCGCATCCTGGCCGTGGTGGCGGGCCTCGTCCCCTCGCTGCTATGGGCGACCGGCATCCTGCATTGGCTGCGACGGCGCAGGCGTTCGCGGGATCGGTGATGCTCCGGGAATGTCCGGGGCTCCGCGTCGAGACCGGCCACCCAGAAAGCGACGATCGATTTATTCCCCGACGCCTCTATCCTGACCCGCTATGCCCAGACTCATCGCTCATCCCAGGCCCGTGACGCTGTTCGATATCGAGGGCGAGGAAACGCCGTCCAAGCGCCGGCTTGCCGACGCCGGCGAGCGGTTGATGGGGACGCACGGCATCGATACGCCGTCGCTACAGGAGATCGCGGCCGCAGCGGGTCAGGCGAACAAATTCGCGGTGCAATATCATTTCGGCGGGCGTGACGGGCTGATCGACGCCATCTTCGCGATCCGGATGCGACACATCGTCATGCGGCGCCAGGAATGTATCCGCCAGGCCGAAGAGCGCGGCTTGACGGATGATCTCGGCAGTCTGCTGGAGGCGGTGTTCCTGCCGATGTCGGAGCAGATCGACGCGAACGGCCACCACAGCTACGCACGGCTGCTGCTGCAATATACGACGCGGATCGGGTTCGATCCGCATCGCCGCGACGACCCGTTCAACGCGCGGCGCGGACTCGCGGTGTCCCTGATGGAGCGGATGGCCGCTCTGCTCGACCTGACCACATCGCAATTCGAGCTGGCTTTTTCCCAGCAGCATTTCGCGATGATCGTCGGGCTGGCGGCACGTGACAATTTCGCCTTTCGCGGACATGCCATATTGTCGCTCGAAGAGCTGATCGATCAGACCATCGCCATGACCGTACCCGCGCTGGAGGCGGCCGCCCGCTTCATATTGCGACGCGGCTGAGCCCCCCGGCCCCCACGCGCGAAGGGAAAGTTGCACCCCCGCAACCAAAAGCTTCTTCAAATCCCCATCGATCGGATAGGATAAGTGGCGGCACTTAATCCGCGCCGGATGCGGTCATGGGGGGAAGTTCGATGGCTGATCGCCACTCTAGGCACAGGATCGCCGCGCGGGCGGCGGGGCATGCGTGGCTATGGCGCGCGGGCACGCTTGCCGTCGCGCTCGTTCCCGCTGCGGTTCGCGCCGCGCCGCCACAGGATCGGACGGGCCTGTCCGACATCGTCGTGACCGCACAACGCCGCGTCGAGAATTCGCAGCAGGTGCCGATCTCGATCCAGACCCTCGATACCAAGGCGCTCGACACCCTTGGCGCGCGCCGCCTGAGCGACGTGGAGGTCGCCACGCCGTCCCTGTCGTTCGGCGACGGCAGCGAACAGGGCCGCACCGGTATTCGCGGCGTCATCGATTACTCGCGCAACGCCGGCTATGATTCCCGCGTCGGCGTCTATGTCGACGGCGTCTATTACAGCCGGTCCTGGATGAACAACCTGACGCTGTCCGGTATCCGGCAGATCGATGTGTTGCGCGGTCCGCAGGGCACGTTGTTCGGCAAGGACACGGATGCCGGCGCCCTCTCCATCACCACGATCCAGCCGTCGAAGACGCTGGGGGGCGAGGTCAGCGCGGATATCGGCAATTTCGGCTATCGCCAGATCGCGGCGCGCAGCAACCTGCCGCTGAACGACAGCGTCAGCCTGCAACTCGGCGGCACCCATGTCCAAAGCGACGGCTATTACCGCAACGTCCTGCTGGGCAAACGCAACCAGGGCGTCAATTCGGACGCTGTCCGCGCGCAACTCCGGGTGCATCCGGACGACGGGCTCGATGTCACGCTTGCGGCGGATTTCACCGACGACGACAATTCGACGCTGCACTACACCTATGTGCCGCCAGCGGGCAGCGATCCGTTCGCGATCCGCTCCTATGTCGACGATGGCGCGCGACGGCGCATGGGCGGCGTGTCGCTGACCGCGCAGAAGGACATTGGCGGAGGGTTCCAGGCCACGTCGATCACCGCCTGGCGATCGGGTCACCAGTTCCTGCACTTCAACAACGAAACCGGCCCCACGCCGATCCTGACCGCCGACCTGCGTCAATATACCGACCAGTTCACCCAGGAGCTGCGGATCGCGTCGCCGCGCGAGCGCCGCTATGATTTCGTCGCGGGCGTCTTCTACTTCCGGGGCGACAACCGGGACCGGCAGGCGCTGACCTTCGGCTCGGGCCTGCGCGCCCTCGGCCTCGGGGCCGCCGTGGGCAAGGCCGCGACGCTTGCGACGTCGGTCAGCACCGACTCGATAGCCGGTTTCTTCCAGGCGAACGTGCGGCCGTCATCCCTTGTCGAGTTGTTCGCGGGGGCGCGGCTGACCTATGAGCGCAAGCGTCTGAACGACATCACGACCGCCGACCCGACCGGGTTGTTCTCGATACCCATCAGCGGCTACCGAGACGCGCTCGCCAACACCTTCTTCACGCCCAAGGGCGGCATCAACCTGCATCTGCGGCGCAACGTGCTGCTGTTCGGGACGATCGGCCGTGGGTTCAAGAGCGGCGGATGGAATGTCGAGGCGACCAGCGCCGCTGCCTTTGCCGCCGGTATCCGCTTCAGGCCGGAAACGGTGACCAGCTACGAAATCGGGCTCAAGAGCGATTTCCTCGATCGCCGCGCCCGCGTCAACGTGACCGGCTTCTACGAGAGGTTCGACGATTTCCAGGTCTTCACCTTCGTCAACGCCACCGTCGGCGGTCGCACGGTTCTGGCCAGCAGCCTGTCGAACGTCGGCAAGGTCTCGTCCAAGGGGATCGAGACCGAAATCGCGATCATCCCGGTCGCCGGCCTGACGCTGGCCGCCCAATATAGCTATAATGACAGCGTGTTCGACCGGTATCCGGGGGGTGGCGGCACGGTCGGCACCAAAGTTCTCGATGCCGATGGCGTGCAGACCCCCTATGCGCCGCGTCACAAGGCCTATGTCTCGGCCGATTACGAGGGGGCGCTGGGTGCGGGCCTGCCGCGCTGGCAGGCGCATATCGGCTATAGCGTCCAGTCCTCGGAGAATTTCGATCCGAAGGTCGCCAATCCGGTGTTCGGGAAGGCCTATTCCATTCCGGGCTACGACCTTGCCGACGCCCGGATCGGGCTGACATCCGCCGATGGCCGGTGGCGCGCGTCGCTATGGGGCCGCAACATCTTCGACAGGCACTATATCCGCTTCGCCAATCGCACCGCGATCCTCGGCAATGCCGCGATCCTGTACGGCACGCCGCGCACCTATGGCGCGACGCTCGGCTACACATTCTGAGCGATCGGGAGGGACCAGCATCATGACCACCCACCCCCCGCCAGATCAAGCTCGGCGCCTTCATCATGGGCGTCGGCCATCATATCGCCGCCTGGCTCCACCCATCGGTCGAGCCGCGCGATCTGGTGTCGCTCGATCATTATGTCCGCATCGCGCAGGCCGCGGAGGCGGCGCGGTTCGATGCCCTGTTCTTCGCGGACAATGTCGCCGCGCCGCCATTGTCGCCTTTGTCGGCGCAGGCCGCCCCGGTCTATTACCTCGAACCCCTGATGCTGCTCGGCGCGCTGGTCCCGGCGACGCGGCGGATCGGGCTGGTCGCGACGGTGTCGGCGACCTACCTGCCCCCCTATCATCTCGCGCGGAAGTTCGCGACGCTCGACCATATCAGCGGCGGGCGCGCCGGATGGAATTGCGTCACGTCCGGCTCCGATGCCGAGGCGCGCAATTTCGGCCTCGACGCCCAGATCGGCCATGCCGAGCGCTATGAGCGGGCCGCCGAATATATCCATGTGGTCAAGGCGCTGTGGGACAGTTGGGGCGACGACGCGCTGCTGTTCGATCAGCCGGGCCGCCGCTTCCTCGACCCGGCCAGGGTCCGGGCGATCGAGCATGACGGACGCCACTTCCGCGTCCAGGGTCCGTTGCAGGCCGGTCGCCCGGTCCAGGGCCATCCGGTCATCGCGCAGGCCGGATCCTCGGCGGACGGCATCGCACTGGCGGCGGCCACGGCGGAACTGGTCTTCACCGCGCAACAGTCGCTGGGCGAGGCGGTCGCCTTCGCCGACACGGTGCGCGACCGCGCGGTCGCGGCCGGGCGTCGCCGCGACGACGTGGTGGTCATGCCCGGCTTGATGCCCTTCGTCGCCGAAACGCAGGAAGAGGCCCAGCGCCTTCACGACGAACTCCAGGCGCTGGTCGATCCGCGGATCGCGATCGGGCTCGCCTCCGCGATGATGGGCGCGGACCTCGGCCAATATCCGCTCGACGGCCCCGTTCCCGACCTGCCGCCCACGCAAGGCTGGCAGAGCCGCCAGAAGCTGTTCTTCGACCTCGCCCATGCCGAGGGTCTGACGATCCGCCAACTGGCCGTCCGCGTTGCCGTCGCCCGCGGTCACAAGGTCGTCATCGGCACGGCCACGCAGATCGTCGACGAGATGGAGGCGTGGTTCCGCGCAGGCGCGGCGGACGGCTTCAACATCATGCCACCGATCCTGCCGCACGGCCTGGATGACTTCGCGCGGCTCGTCGTCCCCGAATTGCAGCGGCGCGGCCTGTTCCGCACCGATTACGAGGGGGATACGCTGCGGGCGAACCTGGGCCTGGCCCGCCCGGCCGGACGCACGGCATGAGCGCCCGCCCCGTCTATCGCGGATGGCACATGGTCGGGGCGGTGCTCGTCGCCCTGATGCTGTGCGGGACCACCACGATCGTCACCACCTTCGGCATCGTCACCGCGCATCTGACCCGTGCCTTCGGCTGGAGCCAGGGCGCGATGGCGTCCGCGCTGTCGCTCTTTCTGCTCGCCACCACGCTGGCGGTGCCGGTGGTCGGCATCGCCGTCGACCGCTTCGGTTCGCGGCGCACGGCCATGGCCGGCACCCTCGCCTTCGCGGCGCTGCTCGCACTGGCGGGGGGAGGGATCACGTCGCTGCGCGGCCTGATGGTCTTCTACGCCCTGTTCGGGGCGGTCGGCGCTTTCACCAATCCGATCGTCTATATCAAGGCGCTGTCCGCCTGGTTCGACCGTCGCCGCGGCTTCGCGCTCGGCCTTGCGGTGGCGGGCCAGGGCGTGGGCGGCGCGATCCTGCCGATGGCCGTCGAGTCCATCAGCGAAGCCTTCGGTTGGCGCCATGCCTTCCATGCTCTGGCGGCGGGCCTGATATTGCTCGTGCTGCCGCTCGTCGCCCTGTTCGTGCGTGACGATCCGGCAGAGGCGGGCGTCCCCTTCGCCGATGCGGCCGATCCCGTCCGCATCGACCAGCCGGCGGTATCATCGGGTCTGACCGTGGCCCAGGCGCTGCGGACCCGTGCCTTCTGGATCATCATCGCGGTCTTCCTGTTGTTCGGAATGACCAGCTACGCGCTGACCGCGAATTTCGTCGCGCTGATGCTCCAGCGTGGGGCCGGCACGCTGCCGCAGATCGCGATGCTGTCGTCGATCGCCGGTGTCGCGATGATCGTCGGCAGGCTGGTGTTCGGCTGGCTGCTCGACCGTTTCCCCGTCCCGATCGTCGGCGCGGGCGGCGTGCTGTGCGCCGCGGCTGCGCTGGGCATCCTGCTCCGCATCGACAGCATCGGCGTCTCCGCCGTCACGATGAGCGTGCTGATGGGCGTTGCGATGGGCGCCGAGACCGACCTGCTCTCGATCCTCGTAGGACGATATTTCGGGCAGCGCGCGATCTCCCGCATCTACGCATGGCATAATGTCAGCTTCCTGCTCGGCGCCGCCATGGGACCGCCCCTTTTCGCCATGCTGCTCGGCCGGTTCGCCAGCGCGGATATTCCCATCCTGACCCTGATCGCGCTGGTCATCCTGTCCGCCGCACTCCTCCTGTTGCTGCGGAGCCCAAGGCTCGTGGATCGGCCGCGATACCCAAGCTCATGAACAAGTTGCAGCAGCCCCCCCAGTCCTCACCACCGATCGCGAGGGGAAGGCGGTGAAGGTCAGGAACCTGAAGATCGAGGATATGCGATAGCCCCCGTCGCCCCTATCGCACTTCCTCGATCGGCTCGGCGCCGAAGGGGCGGTTGAGGATGCCCAGCACCTCGTTCGCGGCGAAGACGCGGTTGCGGCTATAGCCGGTGCGTTCGTGCAGGATTCCGGCCTGGACCAGTTGCTCGATCGCACCATGCGCGCTGGGGGCGGAGACCCGGAGCCGCTCGCCCAGCCGCCGGGCGGTGATGACCGGATAATCGGCCAGCAGCGGCAGCGCGCGCCGCGCGGCGGAGTTGCGGCGAAAGGCACGTCGCCCGTGCCAGGCGGCGACCAGCCGCGTCAGGGCGGCGCGCGTGACCATCAGTTCGTCGACCGTGCCCGTAATGGCATCGGCGATGAAGGCGATCGCCGCGCTCCAGTCCAGCCGCTGCTGCGCCGCTTTCAGGCTGTCATGATAGGCCTGTCGGTTCGCCTCGATATAGGGGGAGAGATAGAGCGGGACCTGGCCGTCCGCCGCCATCATCAGCGGCATCAGCAGCCGCCCGACGCGGCCATTGCCGTCGCGGAACGGGTGGACCGCCTCGAAATGGGCATGGGCGATGGCCAGCCGCGCGACGATGCTCTGGGTCATCACCTGCATGCCCTGGCCGCGCATATAGGCCATGCTCTCAGCCAGACAGGTTTCGATCCGGTCGGGCGGGGTGGGATTATAGGTCGAATAGGCGATGTCATGCCCCCCGCCCCCGATCCACACGACATGGGTGCGCAGCATGCCCGGCGCATCGGCATAGCGGGGATCGCTTCGCATCACCTCGCGATGAAGCTCGGCCACCAGTTCGGGGGTGAAGAGGGCGGCCCCCTCCCCCGCCGCGCGCGGGATCAGCCGGTCGAGCGTCAGCGCATAGTCGCGCACCTGGCGTGCGGCGTCGCGCTGCTCCTCGCCCGCCTCCTCTTCCAGCGAGAGGAGTTCGTCGAGCGTGCTGTTCGTCCCCTCGATCGAGGAACTGCTCACCGCCTCGCGCCGGACGAGCAGGCGGCTGACGACATAGGGATCGGCCATGTCGGCCGCGAGCGCGCGCACCCGTGCCAGCGCCTCGATCGCGCGCTGGTGGCTGGCCATGGCGGTGCCCAGCGGGATGCCCTCCCCCGGGGGCGGCAGCGGGACCACGCCATAATGTGCGGCATGGGGCTCGGGCAGCCGCTGGAGCCGCTCGCGAACCGCGTGGCAAAGATCGTCCCGGCGCATCGGCTCCTCATAAGCTTGAACAGGACACTGCTTGGGCGGCTCTTATTTAGGGTTATAGGGTAAACCTATAATGAAGCAAACCGCGTGGGGTGCCTATTCAGCTTTGTGGGAAGGCCCGCTCTCCAGGCCGCCCCCGCCTCCCTCCCCTGCAAGGGGAAAGAGCGAATGACAGGTGCGACGCCATTTTGCTCCGCCGGATCAGCAGGATGGCGGCATGGCGTCGGGACGCGGCATCGGCTTGGCGATACCTGGCGACAGCGCCTCCCATTCCTCCACGGCCAGCCCGGCATGGCGGTCCTTGCTCCCCGACGCCTCCAGCACCGCGCGCAGGCAGCGGGTGGTGACGGGTCGGAAGCGGACCTCCTGAAACCCGTCCGTGCCGGTGGGATAGGTGCCCGCGATCGGCTTCCATCCGCCGTCCCAATATTCCAGATGCCAGGCGGCGGGCGGGGCGACGCCCTCCCCGGCCCCGGCGGGATGGTCGGCGAAGAAGCGGATGCGGCTGGCGTTCAGCGTCACCGGGCGGGGCCAGCGATAGGCGATCCAGGCGCTCGCCGGGTTCGCCCGCGTCCAGTTGCCCCACATGTCGGGGGGCAGCGGCGCACTGCGGACCTTGCCGTCGTTGAGCGCGGCGATCCAATATTGCACCGGCACCGGCTGGTTCGACGCGCTGGCCCAGGCGCTCGGCGCGATATTGCGCGTCGGCGGAGGTGGCGGAGCGGGTGCCCTGCTCGGCGTCACGGCGCGGATGGCGGGGGGCGAGACGCTGTCGTCCCAGTCCATCGGATCGATCGCGACCGAACGGCGGAAATGGCCGCCGCCCTTCGCATCCGCCGTATGATAGGTCAGATACCAGCGCCCCTTATACTCCACCGCCCCCGCATGGGAGGTGGTGGACGATACCGGGCGCAGCACCACCCCGCGATAGGTCCATGGCCCCATCGGCGACGGCGCGGAGGCATAGGCCTGGCACGCATGATAAAGCGTCGGGGTGCACGGGCTGTCCGGCCCGGCATTATTGGCGGCGTAGAGCAGATAATAGGTGCCGCGCCGCTTCATGATCCAGGGCGCCTCGAAAAAGCCGGTCGCGCCGGTGACGATCTGCTCGGGCCCCTTGGGTGTGACCATGTCGGGGGCCAGCTCCATCGCGCGCAGCCGCCCGAACGTGCCCCAATAGATATAGACCCGCCCGTCATCGTCGATCAGCACGCTGGGGTCGATATTCTGGATGTCGTTGGCGACGGGCGTTTGCTGCGAGATGATCGGCCCTGACGGATGCGCATCGCGCCACGGCCCGGTCGGGCGGTCGGCGACGGCCACGCCGATCGCGAAACGGTCCCTGGCGTCCCCCTCCCGCTGGAGCACCGGGGCGTAGAGATAGAAGCGCCCGTCCCGCCCCTTCACGATCTGCCCGGCATAGGCGCGGCCCGGCTCGGCCCAGGCGAAGACCGCCTCCGGCCGGGCGATGGCGGGGAAATGCCGCCACACGCCGCTCGCGGGGTCCTTGGTCGACAGCAACTGCCACTCGTTCATGATGAAGTCGTTGACCCCATCGGGCGCTTCGTCCCGCCCCGCCAGGATCCACAGCGTATCGCCATCGACCAGCGGCGCAGGGTCGGTGGAGTAATAGCGTCCGTCGGACAGGATCGGATTGCCGGTCGTGCGGACCGTCTCGGGCGTCGAGGGAGCGAGAAGTGCTGCGAGGAGGACGGGGATCATGACCGCCATCCTGACGGACCCCGCCAAACTTGTCGATATCGTATACGGTTCCTGGTCAGCGTATCGCCAGCATCGCCTCGCTCGGGCAATGGGCGGGCATGGGCCCCGGCCCGCGTCGATAGACCAGCCGCACCCGGCTCGGCCCGGTCGGGACGCAGGCGGCGAGGTGATAGTCCCTGGCCAGCGCCTCGCCCAGCACCTTGCGCGTCGCGGGGTTGCCGAACGCGAAGCGCGGATAGTCGTCGACGATCGCCCCCGGTCGCGCGGCCAGGATGCGGCGGACCTCGGCGACCGGATCGGTGCCGATCGCGCTCGCGCTCGCTTCGTCCAGCGTGTTGAGATGGCCGGGAAACACCCATTTCGACGGCAGGCAGCTATGGGTCAGCATGTAGAGCGCGGGATAGCCGTCATAGACATAGAGGCAGCCCCGATCAGGCCCCCGTTCGGGCATGGCGGCGCGGGCGACGGCCAAGGCCTCGGCGCGACCGCCCTTGGCGCGTTCGCTCAAGGCGAGCACGACCTGTCCCGCCAGCGCGATCACCGCGATCAGCGCCACCAGCCACCCGCGCCGCCAGCGGCCCAGCACCGGCGCGGCGACGATGGTCGCGGGCAGGACGATCGGCATGGCATAATGCGGGCTGCCGAACCGGCCATAGAGCAGCACCGCGACCGCCGTCACCGCCAGCCAGACGATCAGGAAGCGAAACCCCCCCCGCCGCTCCGCCGCGACATGCCGCCATGGCCGCCCCAGCGCGATGACGAGGGCGAGCGGCAGCAGGATGCCGACACAGGCGGCCAGCCCCTCCAGCTCGGTCGCCAGCGGTCGCGCCGCCTGTCCGCCGAGCGAGAGAAAATTGGCGAAGAGCCACGCCTGCCCCTCCCCCATCGCGGCATAGGCCCCCCAGGCGGCCAAAGTCGGCAACAGCGCCAGCGCGACCCAGGCCAGCGCCATCCCCGCCAGCCGGACCGGTGCCACCCGCTCGCGCCACCCGCACCAGAGCAGGATACAGCCAAAGGCGAACCCTTCGGGCAGCACCGAATATTTGATCTGGAGCGCCAGCCCGATCGCCGCCATCGCGCCCGCGCCCGATCCGAAGAGCGACCCGCGCCGCTCCACCGCGCGCAGCATCATCGTCGCGGCGACCAGGATCAGCGCATTGTAGAAGACGGGCGACTGCCCCCCTTCCCCCTCCATCAGGTTCAGCCAGAGGATATAGAGGATCGCCGCCCCGATCGCGGCCATAGGCGGGGCGAAGGCCCGCGCGATCCGCTGCACCCCGTAAGCGGTGGCGACGACGAATCCGGTCGCGACCAGCTTATAGGCGAGGAATCCGTCCCCCCCCAGCGCCCGCGCGCCCGCATAGAGCAGGAACAGCCCGATCGGCTTGCGGTCGAAGATATCGACATAGGGCAGCGCGCCGTGCAGCATCCGGTCGCCGACCAGCAGATAGAATTGCTCGTCGAACCCGATCACCGGATTGCCGAAACCCTGCGCCCGCACGATCAGCGCCACCAGGGTCAACAGCCCCAAGGTGGCGACCGCCCCGATCCCGCGCCCCTGTCCGCTTGCGTCGTTCATCCTGTCGGCGGGTGGGTGGCTTTGGGTGCAAAGGCAAGCGGGAATCGGCGCTGATGGACATTCCCCATTCCTCCCCTGCAAGGGGAGGTGGCAGGCCGAAGGCCTGACGGAGGGGTGTCGCGCTCTCGATAGGGGGACACCCCTCCACCATGCTTCGCATGGTCCCCAGTGGCAGGTGAGGAATGGGGAATGTCGATCCGGCCTGAAATCCGGGCGACGTCGCCTTTTTTTGCGCGCAGAGGCGCGGAGGGCGCAGAGGAATCAGGCTCGCGCGGCAGCGCCTCGCCAAAACGTCGGATGAGGAAAATGGACTGCCGACGCCCCGTGCACGACCTCTCTGCGTCCTCCGCGCCTCCGCGCGAACACATTCTTCGCGCCTTCGCGTGAAAAATAAATGCCGATCCGCTCCCGAGTGACGAAACGGGACGGGCCACAGAATCCCCCAACATGACAGAGGCTTCACGACCGATTATAGGGGCGGTGTCGACCATTTTCCCTGGCCGATCTATGGGTGGAGCGATGGGGCGATTTCCGCGACGTTCGGGTGATGGGGCACGGCTTCGGGCGAAGCGGGCGGCATTTTGCGCGTCCTGACCTTCCTGCACAGTTTCGAGCCCGGCGGGGTGGAGCGGATCGCGCTGCGCCTCGTCCGCCGCTGGCGGGAGACGGGGATCGATGCGCCGCTCTTCCTGGGGCGGACCGATGGCGCGATGGCCGAGGATGTCGGTGCGGGGCTTGATTTCGTGACGCCGCCCCGCCGCTGGCCGGGGATCGCGCATTGGGAGACGATCTGGATGGTCCTAACCCTGCCGCGCGTCGTGCGCGCGGTGCGGCCCGACATGCTGTTCTGTGCGGGCAACACCTATGCCTTTGTCGCGGTGATGCTGAAGCTGATCCTGGGCCGCGACTGCCCGCCGGTGGTTGCCAAGATCAGCAACAATCTGGACCGGACCGACGCCTCGCGGCTCTATCGGGCCTTCTATCGTATCTGGCTGCGCATCCAGGGGCTGGCGATCGACCATTTCGTCGGCATGGAAAAGCCGATGCGCGCCGAGATCGTGCAGGGCGTGCGCGTCTCCCCCGCCCGCGTGGCGATCATCCCCGACCCGGCCTTGTCCGAGGCACAGATCATGGCGTTGCGCGAGCCGCTCCCCGCCCCGATCCGCTCGGACGGACGCCGCTTCGTCACCATCGCGCGGCTGGCCCCGCAGAAGAATCTCGCGCTGATGCTGCGCGGGTTCGCACGCGGGGCCCGCGCGCACGATACGCTGACCCTGTTCGGCGACGGGCCGGAGCGACCCGCGCTGGAGGCGCTGGCGGTGACGCTGGGCATCGCCGACCGGGTCGATTTCCGGGGCTATGTCACCAATCCCGCCGCGCTGCTGGGGCAGTACGACATGCTGCTGCTGTCCTCGCACTATGAGGGCGTGCCCGCGGTGATCCTGGAGGGGCTGGCCGCCAATATCGGCATCATCGCCACCGATTGCAGCCGGTCGATGGCGGCGCTGTTGCAGCAGGGCGCGCTGGGGACCCTGGTCCCGGTCGGCGACGAGGCCGCCTTCGCCGACGCGATCGCCACGGCGCGTCCCCACGCCCAGGACGCCCGGCGCACGCTGCACCAGGCGCGACGCTTCACCATCGAGCATGGCGCGGACCATTATGTCCGCGTGATGCGCGGCGTCCTTCGCAGCAAAAGGGCCCCCGCCCCGCTGATCACCGAACCGGTCGTCCCGACGAACTGAGCGGGTTCGCACCGCATGCGAAGAGGCGGCATGAGAAAATCCCCGCGCTGCCCTGCTCGTTCAAGTCTCTCCTGATGCTCAATATTTTCTGTCGCGCGGAAGTGTCTTGAGAGTATGTCAAGCTTCTCTCAAAAAATGCCATAATTGTGACATGGTTGCCACAGTATCTGCCGCCTTCACGTCGGCGATGGGAGTGGCTGGACGATGCGAGCTAAGGGGAGCGTGCGGCCGAAGCGCCGCGCGGCATGGTCGGTCGTCGCCCTGGGCCTGTCGGCCCCGGCCTTCGCCCAGACCGACACGGGCGCTCCGCCCGCCGAAGTCACCGTCACCGGCAAGCGCATCCCCGGCTCCGTCATCGGCGCGGTCGAGCCGGTCGCGGTGCTGGATGCCCAGGCGCTGGACGCCATGGGCGCCCCCAACCTGACCGAGTTGCTCAAGCGGGTGAAGGCGCTGACCAGTTCGTCCGGCGGGGGCGAGCCGGTGATGCTGCTCAACGGACGCCGCGTCTCGGGCTTCGCCGAATTCCAGAGCCTGCCCTATGAGGCGATGGAGCGGATCGAGATATTGCCCGAGCAGGAGGCGGCGCGCTTCGGCTATCCGCCCAATGTCCGTGTGATGAACTTCATCACCAAGAAGAGATTCCGCGCGGTCACGGTCCAGCTCCTGCCCGGCATCACCACCGAGGGCGGGGGCGGCACCAAATATAGCGAAGTCACCTCGGCCCGGATCGACGGGCCGCGCCGCCTGACCTTCAACGTCTCGCATCTGCGGCAGGACCCGGTGTTGCAGAGCCAGCGCGATATCGTGCCCGATCCCGACACGCTGTTCGCGAGCGGTGGCAATGTGACCGGCGTGAACGGGGCCAGCCTGGACCCCCGCCTCGACCTGCTGGCGGGGCGGAGCGTCACTGTGGCCGGGGTGCCGGTCGATCCGGCGATGCGGGGCACGCTTGCCGCCTATGCGAACAGCCCGGCGGGGGTCACCGATCTGGGGCCCTATCGCACGCTCCAGCCGTTGAGCGACACGATCCATAGCGAGGCGAGCCTGGCCTCGCCGCTCGGCAAGACGGTGTCGGGGTCGGTGATGCTGTCGATGGCGGCGGTCCAGACGCGCGGGCTGAACGGCCTGTCCCCCGCCCTGCTGCGCGTGCCCGGCGGGCTGGGGGGCTTTCCCTTCGCCGATGACACCCTCCTCTATCGCTATCTGCCCGACAGCGTGCTGCGCCAGCGGACGACCAGCATGGCGCTGCACGCGGGCGGTTCGCTGACCGGCACCGTCCGCCGCTGGAGCTGGGCGGTGACCGGCAATTACGACCGGCTGGCGTCGCGCAGCAATTCCGAGACGGGAGTGCCGCTGAACGCGCTTCAGGCGGCGATCGATGCGGGCGGGGACCCGATGGCGGCGATCGATCCCGCGACCGCTGCCCTTCGTACCCGCAACCGGAGCCGAGCGGCGTCCGACACGCTGGGGATCAAGGCGACCGCCGACGGCCCCGTCGTCCATCTGCCCGCCGGCGACGCGCTGCTGACCGTCACCACCGATTATGCCCGGATCGACAGCCGCGCGACCACCAGCCTGGCGCTGCCCGACGACGGGGTCGGCCGCACTACGCGCGGGGCCAGCGTCAATGCCAGCCTGCCCCTCGCCTCGGCGCGCGAGGGCTCGCTGGGCTTTCTCGGCGAATTGCAGTTGGACGGCATGGCGGGTGTGTCGCAGGTGTCGGATTTCGGGCGGCTGAGCAATTCCAATATCGGGCTGAACTGGACGCCGTTCCGCCCCGTCCAGTTCAGCGCCTCGGTCAACATCGCACAGGCCGCGCCCGCCATGACGCAACTGGTCGCGCCGGTGCTGGCGACGCCCAACATCCCCTTTTTCGACTTCGTGACGGGGCGCTCGACGCTGGTCACCACGATCATGGGCGGCAATCCCGATCTGGCGCCCGAAAAGCGGCGGGTCACGACGCTGGGCATCGCGGTCCAGCCGGTCAGGGACAAGGAAATCCGCTTCGGCCTGGATTATCTCGACACGCGGATCGACAATCAGGCGGCTTCGCTGGGCGGGGCGACGCCGGCCTTTCAGCGCGTCTTTCCCGACCTGTTCGTCCCGACGCGCTGGGGCAGTTGGTCAGCGTCGATCTGCGCCCGGTCAATCTGGCGTTCGAGCGGGAGCGCAAGCTGCGGATCGCGGTCAATCTCCAGACCCGGCTGGGCAAGACCCCGCCCCCGCCCGCCGCGGCCCCCTCCCCCGATGCGGCAAAGACCGCCCCGCCGCCCCGCCCGCGCAAGGAGCCGGGATTCCTGTCGGTGTCGGCGACGACCAATTACCGGCTGGAGGACCGGCTGACCCTGCGCAGCGGCGGGCCGGTGCTCGACCTGCTGGACGGGGCGACGCTGAACGGCACCGGGGGCCGCCCGCGCTGGGATGTCGAGCTGAACGGCTATGTCAACTATGGCCTGTTCAATCTCGGCCTTTATGGCCGCGTCCAGGGGCCGACCCGTATCCGCAGCGACATCGCCGCGTCCGACCTGCGCTTTTCCGGCCGGACCTGGCTGGTCCTGTACAGCTTCCTCAAGGTCGACAAGATCCTCGACCGGCCCTGGACCAAGGGGCTGAACGTCAATGTCACGGTCGAGAACCTGCTGAACGACCGGATCAACGTCACCGACCGCAACGGCGATACGCCCAACCGCTTCCAGCCCGCCTATCTCGACCCCATCGGCCGCTCGGTCCGGGTCGGGGTGCGCAAGCTGTTCTGAAGCGCGATCCGGGCCGAGCCCCTCCCCTTCAGGGGAGGGGTTGGGGTGGGGCCTCTCCAACCGGCGTCGCGTTTGCGGAAGCGCCCCACCCCCGGCCCCTCCCCTGAAGGGGAGGGGAGCGTCGAGGACCCTACAGCCCTAGCGCCTCGACGACCTTCCCCCAGCCGACATATTTGAAATTCTGCGTATCCGGCGCGTTGTCGCCGTCCTGGGCGACGAACAGGCCCTTGGGATAATCCGGCCCGAAATCGCCCAGCGCCAGTTCGATCCCGTCGGTGTCGCTCGTCCCGTCGATCGCACCCCCGCCGATCCGGAAGCGCCCGGCATAGGTCACGCCCGGCAGGCGGTAGAGGCTATAGCCATTGTCCCCCTGGCTGGAGACGACCAGATAGCCGCCCTTCGCCCCCTTGGGCGCCAGCGCCAGCCCTTCGGCATCGGCGACCAGCGTGCGGCCGTCTACCCTGGCGATCGGCGTGCCGGTGGTCGGCGCGGCGGGGTCGGCGGCAAAGCGCCACAGCCCGACATCTTCCTCGGCAACATAGAGAAGGCCGGTGCGGTCATCGACCACGCAGCCCTCGGCCTGGCTGGCGAGCTTCATGCTGCGCAACCGTTCGACGCGCGGGGTGGCGGTGGACAGGTCGATGCGGACCTGATCGATCCGCCCGTCCTTGAGCACGACGAAGCCGAACAGCGCCTTGTCCTTCGCGCGGGTCCACAGGCACATGCCGTACGCCTCGCCCGCCCCCACCGGATAGCGGCCCATCGGCACCAGTCGGCGCGCGGTGGTGTCGAGCGTGAACAGCGCGACATGCGCGTTCGCCTTGTCCGCCCGGTCGCTGGCCGCCACGATCACCCGGCCCCCCGCCATCTCGCGCAGATCGACATTGTTGAGCCGCGCGGCCGGCGTGAAGGACAGGCGCTTGCCCTTCAGGTCATAGACATGGATGCCCGCCTGCTTGTCGGTGCCGATGACCAGGCTGGCGGCCGGGTTGGCGGCGTTGCGCCAGATGGCGGGATCGTCCGCCGCATCCGATGTGCTGTCGACCGGATCGGTCTCGGCGCTGGCGGCGACATTGGGCGCGGTGATCGGCGTCGCGGCGGGCACGCTGGCGCACCCGGCGAGCAGCAGCGTCAGGAACGCGGCCCTCACAGCTTCACCCGCACACCGGCGAAGACGGTATAGCCGAACTTCTCATATTCGTACGTCCGATACCGTTCGCCGAAATAGCGCACGCCCGGCGTGTTGGTCAGGTTCTTGCCCTCGGCGAACAGGTTGATGCCCTTGGCAAGCTGCACGCTGCCCGTCACGTCGAGTTGGCCGCGACCTTCCCAATACAGGTCCAGCGCGGGGTTGTCGGCGTTGATCTCGTCCAGATAGTCCGACCGCTTGGTATAGGCGACGCGGACATTCAACGGCCCGCGCTCGTAGAAGAGGCTGGCGTTCCACATATGCGTCGACTGGCCCGGCAGCGCGAAGCGGCTGCGCCCGGCATAGGCGGTGTCGAACGTCGCATGGCCCTTGGTATAGGTGTAATTGGCGAACACCCCGAACCCGCTCAGCACGCCGGGCAGGAAGCTGAGATGCTGCTGCCAGTTGACCTCGACGCCGTACAGCTCGCCAGCCCGCGCATTGACCGGGCGGCTGAGGATCGCGCCCCCCACGCCGTTGTAGATGCCCGTGCTGGTCAGCGTGTAGCGATAGTCGGACAGGTCCTTGTAGAAGCCGTTGACCGAGATCACGCCCAGCGGCCGGATGTAATATTCCAGACCCGCATCGGCGTTGTTGGACAGGGTCGGCTTCAGGTCGGGATTGCCGAACTCGACCCGCACCGTATTGCCCTCGCTCGTCTCCAGCACGCGCGGGGCGATCTGCGGGAAGTTGGGACGGTTGATCGCGCGGCTCAGCGCGGCGCGCAGGATCAGGTTGGGCGTGAAGGCCTGGCGCAGCGTCAGGTTCGGGAAGACATCGGCATAGCTGTTATGCCCACGCGCATTGGTGACCGCGCCGGTGCGCGAGACGCTGGGCGCGCTGCTCTCGAAATCGGTCGTCTCGACGCGAAGCCCCGCGATCAGGGTGGTGCCGTCCTTCACATATTTCGCCATGCCGAACAGGCCGAGGATCTTCTCCTCCGCGACATAATCGGCGGTCAGCGACTGCGGCAGGCGGCGTTCCGAGGCGGCCTTGGTCGCGTCGAAATAGGCGTCCGCCAGCCCGGTGTCGAACCGCTGGCCCAGGTCATAGCCGAAATTGCGCGAGTCCTGATCCGACAGCAGCCCCGTCAGGCTCTGGCTCGGGGCGGCGCTGGCGCGGCGGTCGCGGAACCGCTCTTCATCGGCGTTGATATGCCGCGCGCGATATTTGCCGCCGGTCGAGAAGGTCACCGTCTCGCCCACCGGCAGGTCGGAGCGGACCGCCAGCGTCAGTTCGTCATTCTTCGTCGTGTTCGACCGATAGGCGTTCTCGCGAAAGGCGAAGGTTCCGGTCTGGAGATGCTCCTTCGAGGTGAATAGCGAATAGCCGGGCAGGTCGGCATCGGCGAAATCATAGGACAGCGTCGGGCGCAGGCTGGAGCGGAACAGCAGTTCGTCGCGACGCGGATAGGTCTGCGAGCTTTCGCTATAGGCGACATCCGCGCGGATCGTCCCCTCGCCCAGCCGCTGTTCGATGCCCGCCGTGGCCGACCAGATTTCGTTGACCTGCTTGCGGTGGCGGACCTGCTTCTCGATGCGGGTGTTGCGGTACGTCGCGGCGCGGTCGGTCGATCCGGCCTGGAGCGTGCCCTCGCTCCAGAGGATACCAATGCGATCGCGAAACTCGTCATCCTCGAACCGGGCATAGGTGCCGCGCACCCAGGCATGGGTCAGGTCGGACGGACGCCATTCGAACGCGCCGGTGCCCGCGATACGCTGGCGCTTGGTGTCGTAATCCTTGAACAAGGTTTCGGTGACGCGCAGCCCCGCCGGGGTCTGGGTCCAGGTGTTTTCGACATTGTCGGGGCGGCGATGGGTCATCGAATAGCTGCCCGAGAGCAGCAGGCCGAACTGGCGATCCGGGCCGAAGGTATCGCTGACCGCGGCCGATCCGCGATAGTCATGGCCCTTGCCGAACTGGTTGTAGCTCATGCCGCCCATGCCGGTCAGCGCGAAGCCCTTGCGGTCGAAGGGCGAGCGGGTGGTGATGTTGACCGCGCCCGCGATCGAGTCCGCATCCTGATAGGGGAGCAGCGACTTGGTCACCTCCAGATTGGCGACGATGTCGGAGGGCAAGGTGTCCAAGTCGACGGCCCGCGTGGTCGGGTCGACCGAGGGGATCTGGATGCCGTCGACCGACACGGCCGACCACTCGCTCGGCGCGCCGCGCACGTTGATATAGCGGCCCTCGCCCTGGTCGCGCTCGATGCCGACGCCGGGCGCGCGTTGCAGCGCTTCGGCGATATTGGGATCGGGGAAGCGGCCGATGGCGTCGGCCGAGATGATGGTGACGGTGTTGTCCGCCGTCCGCTGCTGGTTGAGCGCGCGCGCGGTATTGTCGAGCAGCGAGGCGCCGGTGACGACGATATCGCCGGGCTCGCCGCTGGCGGCGGGCAGGGTCAGCGAGACGGGACGCCCGCGATCGGCCGCCGCGACGACATGGGTGATGCCTGCGCGCCCCAGATAGTCGATCAGCAGGGTGACGTCGCCCGCTTCCTCGGGCGTGACGATGCTGAATTCGCCCTGGAGGTTGGTGGTCGCCTGAACCCCCGTCCCCTCGACCACGACCCGCGCGCCGGGCAAGGCAACGCCGGTCGCGTCATAGATGCGCCCAGACAGGATCGGCCCGGAGGCGGGCACGCCCGCCGGTGCGGCATCGCTGGCAAGGGCGAATGCCGGGCTGGCGGCAAGCCCCAATGCGATGAGCGAGGCCCCCGCGAAACCGCGGATGCCGGAACGAATGGCGTGCATGATGCTCCCCCTGGGCGCTGGTCGTGCCGACACCCTCCCCGGCATCGGTCCTTCCCGCCCCCGTGGCGGCGCAATGTTACGGCGCGATGTTAACCAGATGACGTTTACATGACGCCGTCGTC
The DNA here is from genome assembly GCF_030819175.1 of Sphingomonas sp. SORGH_AS_0879. Classification (NCBI taxonomy): domain Bacteria; kingdom Pseudomonadati; phylum Pseudomonadota; class Alphaproteobacteria; order Sphingomonadales; family Sphingomonadaceae; genus Sphingomonas; species Sphingomonas sp. SORGH_AS_0879. The sequence goes on along the minus strand of NZ_JAUTBJ010000001.1, from coordinate 57,273 downwards.
AGGATCGATTTCCAAGGACGACATACGGCTGAATCCTCCCCGAAACGGGGAGGGGGACCATGCGAAGCATGGTGGAGGGGGATCGCCGCACGGGACGTCCTATGAGGAAGCCCCCCTCCGTCATCGCTACGCGATGCCACCTCCCCGTGCCGGGGAGGAATCACTTCCTGGTTAAGTACAGCCCCCGCAGCTTCGCGATCCTGGCCGGGTCCACGCCCAGTTCGTCCTTCAGATAGCCCATGGTGCCGCCCGGATGCCGGTCGGTCACGGCGAACACCGCCTCGATATAGCGGCGGTCGACCCCGGCGAAGGTTCGCGCGGCCTCGGGCGACAGCTTGGCCCAGAAGCCGGTCGGATGCGCGGGCGGCGGGGCCATATGCTGGTTGGAGAGGAGGTAATCCTCGATGACAGTCGCCCTCGGCACGCCCAGCGCCGACAGGAGCAGCGCGGCCGCCACGCCGGTCCGGTCCTTGCCCGCCGTGCAGTGGAAGGCGAGCGGCGCGTTCCCGGCCAGCAGTTCGGCGAACATGCGGCGGTACTGCCCCCGGAACTGGTCGAGCAGCTTGGGATAGGTCGCCGTCATCGCCGCCACCACCTGTTCATGCGTCCAGGTCGATGGATCGCCGGGCAGCATCATGCCGCTCATGTCGAGCGCATAATCGTCGCTCAACACTTTGGGCTTTTGCCCGGCGGGCCAGTTGGTCGGCTCGCCCGTGCGTTCGCGGGTGTCGCGGAAATCGCAGACGGTGCGGATGCCCAGTTTCTGGAGATAGGCATAATCCGCCGGGGTCAGGTCGTGCATCTGGCCCGAGCGATAGAGCAGCCCCCATTTGACCGTCCGCCCGTCCAGGGTGCGATAGCCGCCCAGGTCGCGGAAATTCCGCCCGCCCTGAAGCGGCAGCACCCGCTGGTGCGCCGGGGCCGCGACGGGCGCGGAGGCCGAAGCCCCCGCCCCCAACGGAACCGCGACCAGCAGCGCCAGGGTGAGAAGGCCGCGCATCAGAACTTCACCGTGGCTTCGAGGCCATAGGTGCGCGGTTCGTTGAAGAAGCCCGACACGCCGGTCAGCGTGTTCAGCCCCTTGTAGAACATATGCTGTTCGTTCAGCAGGTTGCGCGCCCAGGCGGCGACGCTGAGCGTCGCGCCGGTGCCGTTCAGCGCGATATCGGTGATGCCGAGCCGACCGTTGACGACGAAGCCCGGATCGCCCTTGGGCTGGCTCACCCCCGGCGCGGGGTCGTTGTAATTGGCGTAGAAGCCGCTGTCGTAATTGCCGTCGAGATGCGCGACCAAGGTGACATCACCCATCGGCCGATCATAGTCGATCGCGCCGCTGGCGGCGTGCGCCGGGGTATAGACCGGGTAGATTTTGATCGGCGTCGTCACCACCACGCCGCTCGCCCCTTGCGGGAAGGGATTGACCGTCGCCGGGATGGTCAGGTCGTTATAGGAATAGCTGGCCCCCAGCGTCAGCCCGGTCATCGGCGCGAAGGTCAGCTCCGCCTCGAACCCCTTGGCGCGGCCGGTGCCGGGCGCATTGGCGGTCTCGATGGTCGTCCGGTTGGTCTGGAGCAGATTGCCCTGCGCATCGACCTGGAGGTAATTGGCCTGGAAGTCGATCTGGATCGACTTGTACGCGCCGGTATAGGCGGACAGGTTCAGGCGGGCGCGGTGGTCGAGAAACTCGGTCTTCGCCCCGATCTCGAACATCGACAGGATTTCCGGGTTGAACGGCGCATAGCGCAGCGAGCGCGAATTGGCGCCGCCCGACTTATACCCCTCCGACCATTTGCCATAGACATGCACGTCGCCGGTCACGTCATAGGCCAGCGTCAGCAGCGGATCGACCCGCGACCAGGCGGCATTCAGGCGACGCGGCCCCGTCACCCCGTCGACATTGGGGGTGGCGCCGTTCACGATGAACAACTCGCCATGCTTCATGTCGCGGGTATAGCGCGCGCCCCCGGTCAGGTGCAGGCGGTCGTCCAGGATCGCCGGGGTCCAGGTCGCCTGGCCGAAGGCGCCGATGCTGCGCGTCGTGATCCGGCTGGCGCGGTCGAAGGGGACGGTCGCGATATTATAGGTGGCGACGGTCGCGGCGGTGCCGTCCGCATTCCACACCATGGTGTTGAACGCCTGGGCATTGTCCTCGCTATGCTCGCGATACGCCATCGCACCCGCGACATATTTCAGGCGCGGGGTGTCGCCGATCAACTGGATTTCCTGGCTGAACTGGTTCTGGGTAAAGCCCGCCAGGCTGTAGCGGCTGAACGCGCCGTTGGGCTTGTAGGTGGTGCTGTTCTGGCCGCCATTGTCATATTGGCTCTGGTCCAGCTCGCGGTATGCGGTGATCGACTTGAGCTGAAGTCCCGGCGCCAGGTCGAGGCCGAGCGTCAGGCGGTGGCCATGGGTCTTGCCGATGCTGTCCTGCTGCGGCACCCCGACGCTGGCGGTGCGCACCCGGTCGGGCTGGAGCGGCAGCGCGGGCGCGCGGGTCAGTGTGCCCGCCGTGATCGTCTGGAGATAGAGCGGGGTCGAGGCGTCGTAGGAGGTGTCGAAGGCATAATCCGCGCTGACGCCGTCCTGCGGCTTCCACAGCACTTCCACATGCCCGCCATGCCGGTCGAAGCCATTGAAGTCCGACTGGCCGGGCAGCGGATTGTCGACCAGCCCGTTCCGCTTGGTGACGATGCCGTCCAGCTTGACGCTGAAATTCTGCCATTCGGGCAGGTTGAGATGCGCCTCGATCTTGTGCGCGCCGAAATTGCCGATGCCCGCCGTCGCCGACAGGCCGAACTCGCCGGTGGGCTTCTTCGTCACGATGCTGACCGCGCCGCCCTCGGTATTGCGGCCGAACAGCGTGCCCTGCGGACCCTTCAGCACCTCGATGCTCTCGATATCGTAGAGCGCGGTGCCCAGCCCCTGGGCGCGGCCGAGATAGACGCCGTCGATATAGACGCCGACGCCCTGGTCGCGCGCGGGCTGGTTGCTGTCGGCCAGCACGCCGATGCCGCGAATGTTCATGATCAGCGCCGAGTTGCGCGAATAGAAGGGCGCGACGCGAAGCGACGGGATCGCGCCGTCCTGAAGATCGACCAGCGACTGGACATGGCGGTTCTTCAGGTCGTCGGCGGACAGGACCGAGATGGCGATCGGCGTCTTCTGAAGGCTTTCGGGCCGCTTCTGCGCGGTGACGATGACCTCGGCCAGCGTGCCGTCATCGGTCGTCTTCTGCTCATCGGGCGCGGTCGTTTTCGCCGGTTCGGGATCGGCGGCCATGGCAGGCGTGGCGATCAGAAGAGCCAGGACGCTGGACGCAAAGAACCGCCCCGCGCAACGCGGGTTGAACGAAGTCATGATGGTTATTCCCCCCAAAGGATTATGCCGCGATCCCTTGGTGCCGGATCATTGCGGCGTGATGACATTTTGGAGGAATGGCGATGATATTATGATGAAATCTCGTTCATCATGGTCGGCGGTTGTCGTTTCCACTGCCGCGCCGGATTATTCCGATCGCGATACTCAATGCCAGAGAATCAGCGGAGTGCCGCCTTCACGTCGTGACTACGGACATCGTCCGGAAATGCGGCGAGCCTGCGCACCCCCGGGCCATGATGCACCCGGTTCCTCACCCGTTCCCGATCGCCCGCGCCGCCAGCCCGCGCACATCGACCCGCGCCTTCAACCGGGCGCACAGCAGGGCGCTGCCGCTGATCTTGCGCTGGACGAACAGGGTTTCGACATGGGGCACCTGCCAGGTGTCGCGGTCGGCGATCAGGCTGCGGGCCTCTTCGCGCACCACCGGCACGAAGGCGCGGTCGCCGAAGTCGAAGGGCCCTGCCCGCGCCATGGTGTCGTCGATCGCGGCGATGATCCGGTCCACCGCCGGGCGGTGCGCGGCGACCGCCGCTTCGCCCAGAAAGCCCGTCTCCACCGCAATTTCGCGGATCCGGTCGCGGTCATGCGCCAGCCCCGCCTCGATCAACCGGCGATAGGAGGCGACCGTCTCCGCCGGCACGTCGCGGGTCGCACCGAAGTCGAGCAGGACCAGCCGCCCGGTATCCGCCTGCCACCGGTAATTGGCGAAGTTCGGATCGGTCTGCATCATGCCGAAGTCGAACAGCTCACGCAGCACCAGTTCGATCAGCGCGGTCATCGCGGCGTCGCGGGCGGGCTGGTCCGCCTCCGCCAGCGTCTCGATCGGCTGGCCGGGGATATAGTCCATCGCCAGCACCAGCGGCGTGGTCAGCACCGGCTCCGGGCGGGGCACGACATAGCGCGGATCACCGGCCAGCCGCTCGCCATAGGCGCGCATCCGGTCCGCCTCGCGGAGATAATCGGCTTCTTCGGCCAATTGGCGCTTGGCCTCTGCCAGCAGCGGCTTGAGGTCCAGCGCGGGCGGCAGCAGGTTGGAGACGCGCAGCAGCGTCGCGACATTGTCGACGTCCGAGCCGATGCTGTCGCGCACGCTGGGATATTGCACCTTGATCGCCAGCACCCGCCCGTCGGGCAGGGTCGCGCGGTGGACCTGCCCGATCGAGGCGGCGGCCATCGGTGCGGCCTCGAAATGGCGGAAGCGACGTCGCCAGTCGGCTCCCCACTCCGTGCGCAAGACCTTGTCGAGCTGCGCGGGCGGCATCCGATAGGCCTGGTCGCGCAGCCGGGCGAGGATGGTCTGGAGTTCGGGCGGCAACAGGTCGCCCGCATCCATCGAGATCATCTGCCCCAGCTTCATCGCCGCCCCGCGCAGGTGCGACAGCCGGTCGGCGACGCGCGCGGCATTGCCGGGGGTGAGGATCAGGTCGCCCAGGCGCGGCCGCTCGCCGCTGGCCAGCCTGCGCGCGCCCTCCGCCAGCATCCCGCCCGCGACCCCGCCCGCCAGCCGTCCGAACGCGCCGGCGCGCGCGATGCGGCCGCTGGGAACCGGGCGGTGGGTGGCGTTGTGGGTGGGCTTGTCGTCGTTATCGGTCATGACCGGGATAGCGGCGGGCGTGCGGCTTGGTTCCGTCGGCCCCGCCATGACCGGAACGGGACGGAGTGCGCGTCGCCGGAGGTGATCGCCATTCCTCCCCTTGCAGGGGAGGTGGCAGGCTGTAGGCCTGACGGAGGGGTGTCGCCGTTGGCGAGGACAGGGTGCACTCGCGACCGGGGACACCCCTCCACCAGCTTCGCTGGTCCCCCTCCCCTTGCAGGGGAGGAATGGCGATTGATCTGAATTTTCGCTAACGATCGAACGACATCAGGATCGGGCACGGCCCCGCCGACCCGCTGCCGCACTCCCTCGCCAGCGTCTGGAGGGCATCGCGCGCCGCCTGCAACTCCGCGATCCGGGCGTCCAGCGCGGCGATGCGTTCCTGGGCCAGCGACCTGGCCCGCGCCCGGTCGTCGGTCGCGTCCAGCGCCAACAATTCGCCGATCTGCTCCAGCGTGAAGCCCGCATTCTGTGCGGACCGGATGAAGCGCAACCGCCGCACGTCCGCCTCGCCATAGCGGCGGATGCGGCCACCCGATCCCGGTCCCTCGGGCCGCGCGGGCGTGTCGATCAGGCCGCGCCGCTGATAATAGCGGATCGTCTCCACCCCGACGCCGCCCTCGCGCGCCAGTCCGGCAATCGTCCAGTCGGCCATCGTCTTGACTCCGTACCATGGTACGCATGCCATATGGGGATCGGACCCCAGCCGGAGAAGATGATGGCGACGCCCCCGCCCCTACGCAAGATTGCGACCCTGTACCGCATGGTGATGCCCACCCACACCTGCCCCTATGGCCTGAAGGCGAAGGACCTGCTGCGCCGACAAGGTTACGAGGTCGAGGATCACCTCTTGCGCACCCGTGAGGAAACCGACGCCTTCAAGGCCGAGCATGGCGTGAAGACGACGCCGCAGGTCTTTATCGGGGGCGAGCGGGTCGGCGGCTATGACGATCTGCGCCGTTTCTTCGGCAAGCGGGTGGCCGATCCCAGGGCGACCAGCTATCGCCCGGTCGCCGCCCTGTTCGCGATGACCGCGCTGATGGCGCTGGCCGCATCCCAGGCGGTCTATGCCACGCCGTTCACGCTACGCGCGGGCGAATGGTTCGTCGCGTTCAGCATGGCGGTGCTCGCGCTGCTGAAGCTCCAGAATGTCGAGAGCTTCGCGACCATGTTCCTGAACTACGACCTGCTGGCGAAGCGCTGGGTCCCCTATTCCTATGCCTATCCCTTTGCCGAGGGGCTGGCGGGGGTGCTGATGATCGCGGGCGTGTTGACCTGGATCTCGGTGCCGGTCGCGCTGTTCATCGGGGGCGTGGGCGCGGTGTCGGTGGTCAAGGCGGTCTATATCGACCGGCGCGAATTGAAATGCGCCTGTGTCGGCGGGGCGAGCAATGTGCCGCTGGGGTTCCTGTCGCTGACCGAGAATGTGATGATGATCGCGATGGCGGTTTGGATGGTGGTCCGGCACGGGTGATCCCGCTCCTTCCGTGCTCGTAGGGACAGGTTTCCCCGGGGAAACGCGTCTATCCTCCCCTGCAAGGGGAGGGGGACCATGCGCCAGCATGGTGGAGGGGGCGTGCGGCGGGGGACGACCTTTGTGGCGATCCCCCTCCACCACCGCTTCGCGGCGGTCCCCCTCCCCGTGCCGGGGAGGATAAGTTTCCCCGGGGAAACATCGCCCCGCCCCCGCACCTTGCCCGATTGAATGAAATTTGCCATTAGGCTGCCCCAAAAGCTTCAAGGGGTGCGCGAGTGGCGGAAGATCATGCAATGCTGTCCCAGATTGGCGATCTGGCGAGCGCCGGCGAGCGGATGATCGAGCGGTTGCGGCGCAAGGCGTTCCTGCCCGAGAGCCGCAAGGGCCTGCATCTCCGCTTCGGCATCGCGGAGGCGGCGCAGTTGCTCGGCTGTTCGACCAACCGCATCCGCATGGCGGAGGAGGATGGCCGCCTCCCCCCTGCCCCGATCACCGACAATGGCCGTCGGCTGGGCTATAGCGTCGAGCAGATGCTGACGATGCGCGACGTTCTGGGCGCCTCCCCTGCCCGCGCGGCGCATGACGTGCCCGCGATCATCGCGGTCCAGAATTTCAAGGGCGGCGTCGGCAAGTCGACCGTCACCACCCATCTGGCGCATTATTTCGCGGTGCAGGGCTACCGCGTGCTGGTCGTCGATTGCGACAGCCAGGCGACGACGACGACGCTGTTCGGCTTCAACCCGCATTTCAACGTCACCCGAGAAGAGACGCTCTACCCCTATCTGTCGATCGACCCGACCCAGACCGACCTGGCCTATGCGGTCAAGCCGACGCCCTGGCCCAATGTCGATCTGATCCCTTCCAACCTCGAATTGTTCGACGTGGAATATGAACTGGCCGCGGCGGGCAGCGATGGCGGGTCGGTGCTGGCCGCGCGGTTCCGCAAGCTGAAGCGCGGGCTGGCCGAACTGGCGCGCGATTATGACGTGGTGCTGCTCGATCCTCCCCCTGCCCTCGGCACGATCAGCCTGGCGGTGATGCAGGCGGCCAATGCGCTGCTCGTGCCGCTCGCCGCGACGACGCCGGATTTCTGCTCGACCGTCCAGTTCCTGTCGATGATGGACCAGGTGTTGAACCAACTGACCAGCGCGGGAATCGAGGTGGATTACCAGTTCGTCCGGCTGATCTGCTCCAAGTTCGACGGCAACGACCCCAGCCACGCCATGGTGCGCGCGATCATGGAACAAAGCTTCGGCCCCGCGCTGCTGCCCGTGCCGATCCTGGAATCCGCCGAGATCAGCCATGCCGCGATGCGGATGATGGACCGTCTACGAACTCGAAAAGCCGATCGGCACGCCCAAGACGCACAAACGCTGCCGCGCCAATCTGGACGAGGCGATGCGCCAGGTCGAGCAACTGGTCCGCCAGGGCTGGGGCCGGATCGAACCGGCGAGCGAGGAGGCGGTGATCCATGCGGTGGCTTGAGCTTGCGAAACTCGCGAGAGGGCGCGTTTCGGGGCGGTGCCAGCCCGCTCCCCCACCCGGCCCCCCACACGGTATCCTGATGGGAGGCCGGGTGGGGGAGCGGGCTGGCACCGCAACATGCGTCACGACGCATGTTCAAAGGGATCAAGAATCCCCTCTTCCCCACACAGAGATGTTCTTGCAATGTTCTGCCGGGGAGGCATTCCATGGCGCGTAAACAATCCGACTATCTGGCGGCACTTCTGGCGGAGGAAGAGGGCGACGCCCCCTCCACGACCCCGGTCCGCGAGGCGCAGGCGGACCGCGTCCGCACCACCACGTTGCTGGGTCGCGAATCCGCACTGGCGCGGGTCGCCAGCGGCGAGGTGCGGCAGGTCACGCAGTTGCTGCTCGATCCGGCGCGTGTCCGGGTCTGGCCCGGCAATGCCCGCAACTATGACCTGCTGACCGAGGAACATTGCCGCGAACTGATCGACTCGATCATCGCGGAAGGGGGGCAGAAAGTCCCCGCCGTGGTCCGCCGGATCGAGGGCGACCCGGACCATGATTATGAGGTGATCGCGGGCACGCGGCGTCACTGGTCGATCTCGTGGCTGCGGGCGAACAGCTATCCCGACATGCTCTTCGTGGCGCAGGTCGCGAATCTGGACGACGAGGCGGCGTTCCGCCTGGCCGATCTGGAGAACCGCGCGCGCGCCGATGTGTCCGATCTGGAGCGGGCGCGCAATTACCTGTCGGCGCTGACCACCCATTATGGCAATCACCAGACGCGGATGGCCGAGCGGTTGAAGCTGTCCAAGGGCTGGCTGTCCAAGATGCTCAAGGTCGCCGCGCTCCCCGATGTCGTGATCGCGGCTTTCGCTTCGCCCTATGAGGTTCAGTTGAAGCCGGGCTATGCGCTGGCCCAGGCGATGCAGGACAAAGGGGAGGCCAAGGCGATCATCGGCGTCGCCCAGTATATCACGCGCCAACAGGTCGAGCGGCGTGAGGACGGCCTGCCCCCCATCCCGGCCAGCGAAGTCCTGCGCCGCCTGCTGACCGCGCGCAAGATGATGATGGGCGAGGATGGGGAGCCAGAGCGCTACCGCTATCACAATCGCTATGGCCGCGTCGTGCTGTCGGTTCAGTCGGCCAACCGCCAGGGCGTGACGGTGCGCCTCCATGCCGGTTCGGGTGCGGATGTCGAGGAAATTGTGAAGGCGTTGCGCGGTGCGCTGGCGCATCTCGAAGAGACGGGGCGGGGGCTTCAACCCTGATGTTTCCCCGGGGAAACACTGACGCGGCACCGCCCCCCTTTGCTATGTTTCCCCGGGGAAACATGCAGCGGGGTAACCGCGCATGAGCACCAAGCCCAAGGACGGCAGGTCCGAGCAGTTCGAGCTGTTCCTGCCCTATCTCGCCGATCTGCCGCTGCGCGATCAGCGCGAGATGATGGAGCGCCCTTTCTTCAGCCTGGCCAAGTCCAAGCGGGTCAAACCGATCGACTATCGTTCCCCCGACGGCAAGCTGTGGGTGCATGTGTCGGGCAATCCCGATTACGGTATGGCGACGATATGGGATGCCGACATCCTGATCTACTGCGCATCGATGCTGGCTGACATGGCCCGGCGCGGGATCAACGACGTACCGCGCAAGCTGCACCTGATGCCCTACGACCTGCTGCGCGCGATCGGGCGCCAGCCGACGGGACGCGCCTATGAGCTGCTCGGCCAGGCGCTCGACCGGCTGGTGTCGACAACGGTCAAGACCAATATCCGCGCCGAGAACCGGCGTGAGGCAACGTTCAGCTGGCTCGACGGCTGGACCCAGCTCGTCGACGAAAAGACCGAACGTTCGCGCGGGATGACCATCGAGCTGTCGAGTTGGTTCTATGAAGGCGTGCTGATGACGGGCGGGGTCTTGTCGATCGACCGCGCCTATTTCGACATTTCGGGCGGTCGCGAACGCTGGCTGTACAAGGTCGCGCGCAAACATGCGGGCGGAGCAGGAGAGGCAGGCTTCGCCATCTCGATGCCCACATTGTTCGAAAAGTCGGGCGCGGAAGGGCAATATCGCCGCTTCAAGTTCGAGATCGCCAAGATCGTCGAGCGCAACGCGCTGCCCGGCTATGCGCTGTCGCTCGAACATCACGAGGGGAAGCGCGAGCCCAGCTTGCGGATGCGTCGCCGAACGGAAGGGGAGGGGGGCGCGCCCTCCGCCCGCCCGAACGCTGGCCGTCCGAAACAGGCCAAGCGCCCCCACGATCCCGCTCCGACTGCGGCGACGCCCCAAGCCGCGTCCGAACCGGATGTCGACGTCACCTCGGTCATCCGGCGGAGCGTCAAGAGCCTGTCCAGCCGCGCGACCTTCGGCGAGATCACGGACGCGACACTGGCGCTGCTCCGGTCTGAATGTCCCGGCTGGGACTATCAGACCCTCCACGCCGAGTTCAAAGCCTGGGTCGAAGGCGATCCGGCCCGCACCCCCGCCAGCTATCAGAACGCCTTTATCGGCTATGTGCGTCGCTTCGACGCCAAGAACCGGCATCTGCTTCGCTGACGACAGGGGAGGGGCGCTGCCATCGTCTCGAGAGGTGGGGCCCCCGGCTGGCAGCCGTCACCGAATTTAGCTGCTAAATTTTGGTCGTGTCTTGGAACCACATGGAGCATCTCGCCTCTGTGCGTTCCCGATATATCGGTTGTCCGACGACCTTGCCGATCTTCCCGGAACGCAGGATGCCAGTTTGAACCTTGCCACGCACGATGCGCCAAAAACTGATTCAAGAAGACCCGCAATTTCATCGCGCAATCCGGCTTTTCGATATATCCGGAACGCATCTCGATACTACGGGAACGGTCCCGCGACACATCGGGAACGCCGGCCACGATATTCCGGGAACGGATGCTCGATATGTCAGGAACGCCGGGGTTGCTCGAAAGCGCCGAAATGCGGGAACTTTTTGCCTCAGGGTACCCGCTTAACCCTTTAATTCCTATCTAACGTTCTAACCATGGGAGATAAATTTTTTCCGAGTTTTCGAAGAGCTTGATCAGTTTTCTGTTTCAGCAGAAACGAAGCGATCTATCGGCACGGGTCGCGCAAGGTCCAGCGAACAAACGCGCTATGGTCAGTGGATTTCACCTGCGTCTCCACTTGGACGGGCTTCGGCTACGTGACGTTCGTCATCGACGCATTCGTCCGACGGATCGTCGGCTGGAAGGTCAGCGGCAGTCCTACCGCTGGCTTCGTGCTGGATGCACTGGAGCAAGCCATCCATGCCCGGCGCCCCACGGAGAAGGGCGCGCTCGTGCATGAAGTCAGACCGGCGCTGGTCGAGGAACTCGTCGAGGTAATCGAGACCGCGGCGGGTGAAGGCGGTGGTGGACCCGGCTTCGTCGTCGAGGCTGTCGATGACGCTGAGGCCCGCTTCTTCGGGCGCCATGTCCTGGGCGCGTTCCTCAATCACGTCGATGTCTACGTCGAAGTGTCTCGCCGCAAAGCGAGCGGTGAACACCATCGAGGGGGCCGCCATCAGGCGGCCTTCGCGACCGGGATCCGAGGCGTCCAGTTCCACGGCAGCAGTTCGTCGAGCCGCGTGGCGGGGTGGTCGGCAATGCGGGCGAGCACGTCGGCGAGCCAGGCTTGCGGGTCGACGGCATTGAGCCGCGCCGTCTGGATGAGCGTGTAGAGGATGGCGGCGCGCTGGCCGCCCCGGTCCGAGCCGCAGAACAGTCAGGCCTTGCGACCCGAGCGTCTCGGTCACGTCCTCGCCGAGCTTTGACAGGCGCGAGCCGCCGCAGGCCGGGCATGAGCACGGCGCCGGGATCACAACCCGCTCGCGCGGCAGGTGTTCTGGAAAGGGCTTCCTGACCGGCCGCTTGCGCTCGAACGGTGCGACGCTGGCGGTGTTGGCGGCGACCTCGGCGGTGAGGTCATCCTCGCTGGCGTCGGCCTCGAGATCCTCGAGCTGGAGCTCCATCTGCTCGAGCAGGCGGCGGCTGCGCTCGGCGCGCGCGCCATACTGCTCACGCCGGAGCCTGGCGATCTGCAATTTCAAGGTGCGCGATGACCGCCTCGATGGCGCTCTCGCGGGCGACTGCATGGGCGGCGCGCTCAAGCGCAGCGGCGAGCAGCGCCTTCAGCGCTTCGACATCGTCGGGAAAAGGCGAAATGACCGCTGCCACGCGGGAGAGTGAATCACCCCTGGCGTCCCCGCGCAAGCGATAATGGTCTATCCGGCGCTCGCCGGGCGCCAGCTATACTGCGGGTTCCGCCAGTCGATGCCCTCGAGCAGGCAGGCCAGCTGCGAGGCTGTCAGCGACACCACGCCGTCCTTCGCCGAGGGCCAGACGAACCGGCCCTTCTCCAACCGTTTGGCATAGAGCGACATGCCCAGGCCATCGTGCCAGATGATCTTCACCAGCGAGCCGATCCGGCCCCGGAACACGAACAGGTCGCCGCCATGCGGGTCGCGGTGGAGTTGCTGCTGCACCATGAGCGCCAGCCCCTGCATGCCCTTCCTCATGTCGGTGTGGCCCATCGCGATCCACACCCTGGCACCCGGCGGGATCATCGCAGCGCCTTCAGCGCCGCGGCCGCCAGCGCCGGTGACGCCGAGGCGAATATCCTCAGGCGGCCGCCATCGGGCAGATCGAGCACGGCCGCCACGACCGGCTCGGATACCGGCCGAGGCGCATCGTCCACGACCACCGCCGGCACGAACCTCGGCTCCGCCTGGCGAACCGCGGCACGGCGCCACTGGTAGATCAGGCTGCGAGCCACGTCATGCCGCCGGGCAACATCGCAGACCCTGGCACCCGAATGAAACGCTTCCGCCAGGATGCGCTCGCGCTGCTCGTCACTCCAGCGACGCCGACGCTCCGGCCCCCTCAATATCGTCATCTGCGCCATGGTCGGTACGGACGTCCTTACGTGCGGCTGTAAGGATCCCCTCTATCCCCGACCCGATCACAGCAAGGCGGCTCACGCCTGTTGTTGCCCCCTAATTGGCTGACAGAGCCTCGCGTGTTGTCGCGATGAACTCGCGGGGTGACCTGTAGCCGAGGGCGCGGTGTGGATGCACCTCATTATAGTGGTCGAGCCAAGCTGGTAGCTGCGCGATGACGGTCTGCGCGTCGGGCCTGGGGTTCACGCGGACGTAATCGCGCTTGAGGGTGCGGACGAACGCCTCGGCCATGCCGTTGGACCGCGGGCTGCTGACCGGGGTGGTGCGCGGCACCAGCCCGATGTCGCGGGCAAAGGTGCGGGTGTCGCGGGCGGTATAGCAGGTGCCGTTATCCGTTAGCCACTCGATTGGCTGGGGTACGCGGTTCACCCGACCGTAGCGGTGCTCGACGGTGGCGACCATCAGGTCCTGCACGTCCTGGGCGGTGATACCGCTCGTGGTTGCCACATGCCCCATGGCCTCGCGGTCGCAGCAGTCGAGCGCGAACGCGACGCGCACCTTTTCGCCGTTGTCACAGGCGATCTCCAGCCCGTCGGAGCACCAGCGAGTGTTGCGCTGGTCGACGGCGACACGACCGTCGTGACGGCGCTCCCCATGCCGTCCGCCGCCTCTTTGGAGCAGCAGTCCATGCACCTTCATGACGCGGTAGACGCGCTTGGGATTGGGAGCAGCGCGACCGGTCTGCTCAGCCTGGCGGCGCAGCAGGGCATGGACGCGGCGATAACCGTAGGTGGGCAGATCGGCGACAAGCACCCGGATGTCGGCGACCAGCTCGGCATCCGGCAATGGTGGCCGTCCGCGCGGTCGTGGCGGTGGTTGGTTGCGCATCGCAGACAGATGCGGGCGGGCGACGCCGAGCGCATCGGCTACCGCAGTCACAGAATGTCCCCGGTGTGACGTGACCCCGGTCTTTCATCCAGCGGCAACCAGAGACCGACCGTGGTTTTCGCGCATAAGCGCAGGTGAAGCAACGGGCGGGGTTAACCCCGCCCGTTGCTGTTCGAGCCCGGCAGCGAAGGCTGCCGGAGTGGCGTAGCCGAGCGAGGAGTGCGGACGCTCGTTGTTGTAGTCGTCGACCCAGCGGGCCAGAATCGAGCGGGCCTGACCGATGGTGAAGAACAGCGTCTCGTTGAGCAGCTCGTCGCGCATGCGACCGTTAAAGCTCTCGACGAACCCGTTCTGCGTGGGCTTGCCCGGCGCGATGTAATGCCACTCGATGCGGGCATCGCCGGACCAGGCGAGCACCGCGTTCGACGTCAGTTCGGTCCCGTTGTCGCTGACGATCATCTTCGGCCTGCCACGCTCGGCGATCAGATCGGCCAGCTCGCGCACGACCCGCCGGCCCGAGATCGACGTGTCCACCACCGCCCGAAGGCATTCGCGCGTGACGTCATCGACGATGTTGAGCACGCGGAACCGACGGCCGGTCACGAGCTGGTCGTGGACGAAGTCCAGACTCCAGCGCTGGTTGGGAAGCGCCAGCACTGACGCGGGCGCACGGCTGCCTGTGGCGCGCCTTCGTCCCTTCCGGCGCCTGACCGTCAAACCCTCCTCACGATAGAGCCGCTGGGTCTTCTTGCGGTTGATCGTGATGCCGTCCCGGCGCAGCAGGATGTGCAGACGCCGATAGCCGAACCGTCGGCGTTGCTGCGCCAGCTCGCGCAGCCGCGACCGCAGGTCGCCATCATCCGCCCGGCACGAGCGATACCGCATGCTCGTGCGGTCTGCCCCAACGACCGTGCATGCCCGCCGCTCGCTCATCCCCAGCGTCGCCTGGAGATGCGCGACCGCTTGCCGCTTCGCGGCGGGCGTCACCACTTTTTTGACAGCAGGTCTTTCAACCCCGCATTGTCCAGCATCGTGTCCGCCAGTAGCCGTTTGAGCCGGGCGTTCTCCTCTTCGAGCGACCGCAGGCGCTTTGCGTCGGATACCTCCAGGCCGCCGAACTTCGCCTTCCACGCATAGTAAGTCGCGCTCGACATCCCGTGCTTGCGGCACAGCTCCGTCACCACCGCACCCGCCTCGGCCTCCTTCAGGATGCCGATGATCTGCTCTTCCGAAAACTGCTTCCGCTTCATTCCGTCCGTCCCTTTAAGGAGACGGTCTCTACTTCCAGTTGGATGAAGAAACGGGGGTCACGTCACCGGGCAGTGAGGTCGAGCGCAAGAGCAGTTTTTTTGGGCCTGCGGCACGGGACACGGCCTCACGCAGCAGCTCGTTCTCCATGGCCTTCTTGCCGAGCAGCCTCTGCAGTTCGCGCACCTGCGCCTCCAGCGCCCGGTACTCGGACGCTGGCACCACCTCCTCGCCGGCTGCCGCGGCGGTCAGCGCACCCTGGTTCATCAGGCGGCGCCAGGTGAAGACCTGGCTGCCGCTGATGCCGTGCTGGCGGGCGACGAGCGACACGCTCATCCCCGGAAGATACGTCTCCTCGACGATCCGGACCTTCTCCTCCGGTGTCCACCGCCTCCGGCGCTGGACACCGGAGAGGACCTCGCCGTCATTGTAACGCCTGGTCGTACCGTCAGTCATATGCCTCACTCTTATCCAAGAGCGAGGCCCTGTCAGGTCATTTGAGGGGCCACCTCAACGCCGGATGCTCACACAATGCCCTTGCCGAAGGCATCAATGGCCTGTTCAAAGCCGAGGCCAGTCCACACGCCCTACGAAGCTATCTCCAAGGCATGACAGAACGAGCCCGACCGATTCACGTCAAAGCCCGCGGGCGTTCACGGATCGACCTTGTCACCATATCAGTGTCAAAGGACGCCCCGCCGTTCGACGGCCTCGCTATTTACCAGCGGTCGCCACCACCCTTCGTTGGCTAGAAACCAGCGAACCGTCTTCTCAATTCCGCTATCGAAGGATTCCTCAGGAACCCATCCCAGCTCGGGTGCGGATGCGTGAAGCATCGATGGCGTAGCGCTTATCATGGCCGGGGCGATCGACGACATGGGTGATCTGTCTTGCGTAACTCTCTCCATCCGCCCGCGGACGAAGCCGATCGAGTATCGCACAAAGGATCCTGACAACATCGACATTCTGTTTTTCGTTATGACCGCCGATATTGTAGGTTCGTCCCGGAACACCCTTTTCAAACACGGTTTGCAAAGCACGAACGTGATCCTCGACATACAACCAGTCGCGCACTTGGTCGCCCGCACCATAAATCGGCAAGGATTCGCCTACGAGTGCTTTGGCGATCATCAGCGGGATCAGCTTCTCGGGGAAATGATAGGGACCGTAATTGTTCGAGCAGTTGGTGATAAGTGTCGGCAACCCGAAAGTGTGTCCCCAGGCAGAGACGAGGTGATCCGAGCCAGCTTTCGATGCCGAATAGGGGGAGCGGGGATCGTAGGGTGTGTTTTCCGTGAAATACCCGTCCGCGCCGAGGGAGCCATAGACTTCGTCAGTTGAGATGTGGTGGAAACGAAATGCTGCCTGTTCGGTCGAATCCAGCCCGGCCCAATAGGCCTGGGCCTCCGCGAGCATGACATAGGTGCCCACGACATTGGTCTGTACGAATGCACCCGGACCATCGATCGAGCGGTCGACATGGCTTTCCGCGGCGAGGTGCGTGATGATGGTCGGGCGAAAATCAGCAATCGACGAACGCACCGCTTCCGCGTCGCAGATATCGCCCCTGACAAAACGATAGCGGTCGCTTGTTGCGACCGGAGCGACGGTCGTAGGCGATCCGGCATAGGTCAGCTTGTCGAAGTTGAGAACCTCGTAAGCTGTATGTTGGATCAGGTGCCGTACAAGGGCTGAACCGATGAAGCCGGCACCGCCGGTTACGAGAATGCGCATGACCGTTGCACTAGTTTGTGTCTTCATGTGGTGCAATCGTCGCGGACGATTGGCGTGCCGTTTTGGTTGACACCGGAAACGGACCGCCTAGGCAAACGGAGCATCGCCATTTGCTGGATTGTCCCCCCACTATGACTCAACGGTCGGACCGTATGTTCCTTTCCTCGCCGCACATGAGCGGTCGCGAGCAAAAGTATGTAGACGAGGTCTTCACGACCAACTGGGTCGCGCCGGTCGGCCCGATGGTCAACCGCTTCGAGCAGGATCTGGCCCGTTATACGGGCATCCCGCACGTCGCGGCGCTGTCGAGCGGGACCGCCGCGCTGCACTTGGCACTGCGCCTGAGCGGGATCGGCCAGGGTGACGCGGTATGGGGCGCGACGATGACGTTCATCGGCGGGGTCGCGCCGATCTGCTACCTGGGCGCCGTGCCGGTCTTTCTGGATATCGCGCGCAACGACATGCTGCTTGACCTGGACCTGTTGGAACAGGCGCTAGGGGAGGCCGATCGCGACGGTACGTTGCCGCGGGTCGTCATCAGCACCGACCTGTACGGCCACGTCGTCGATGGCGTGCGGATGCGCCGGCTGGCCGACCGATACGGCTTTGTCTGGATCGCTGACGCGGCTGAGGCTATGGGCGCATTCCGCCATGGCGTTCATGCCGGGGTCGGGGCTGATTTCGCGATCTTTTCCTTCAATGGCAACAAGATCATCACGACGTCGGGGGGCGGCGCGCTGGCATCGTCGGATGGCGATGCGATCGAGCGCGCCCGCTTCCTGTCGACCCAGGCTCGCGATCCCGCCCCGCATTACGAGCATACGACCTTTGGCTATAATTACCGTCTGAGCGGATTGTGCGCCGCGGTCGGGGTCGGGCAGCTTGAGGTGCTGGACGAGCGCGTCGCGGCACGTCGGCGCGTTCATGATCATTATCGCGCGCGACTGGGGGAAATGGACGGGTTCACGTTCAGCGACGAGCCTACGGACATGCGCGCCAACCGCTGGCTGACGACGGTGCTGATCGATCCGGTCGCGGCTGGGATCTCGTGCGAGGACGTGCGCCATGCGCTGGAGGCGGAACAGATTGAAAGCCGTCCGCTGTGGAAGCCGATGCATCTCCAGCCCGTATTTGCCGGTTGCCGTGCGCTGGGCGGCGACGTTGCAGCGCGGAATTTCGATCAGGGCCTGTGTTTGCCGTCCGGCTCGCAGATGACCGACAGCGACGTCGACCGCGTCGTCGACGTCATCCTGTCGCTGCGGCGACCAGCATCATGATGAAGCGGCTGTTCGATCTGGCTGTGGCGTCGCTGTGCCTGATCCTCTTTTCGCCGATAATGCTGGTGCTGGCGGTCATGATCGCGCGGCGTATGGGAAGACCGGTGATCTTCGCGCAGCAGCGTCCGGGACTGGGTGGTCGACCGTTCCGCATGTATAAATTCCGTACCATGAACGATCGGCGCGACGCCGACGGCATGTTGTTGCCGGATGGCGAGCGCCTGACCAGGCTGGGACAGTGGCTGCGCAGTTCCAGCCTCGACGAGCTGCCTGGACTTTGGAACGTCCTGCGCGGCGATATGAGCCTGGTCGGACCGCGCCCGCTGCTGATGGCCTATCTGGATCGCTACAGCCCGGAACAGGCGCGCCGTCATCTGGTGCGACCGGGCATCACCGGCTGGGCTCAGGTGAATGGCCGCAATGCGTTGACATGGAAGCAGAAGTTCGAGTTAGACACTTGGTATGTCGATCACCGCTCCTTCTGGCTTGACCTTCGCATCCTAGTGATGACCGTCACGCGCGTGATCCGGCGTGACGATATCAATGCCGCAGACGCAGCGACGATGCCGGAATTTCTGGGCGAGCAGGAGCTGCCGCCAGCGGGCCATTAACGCGGGCAGCATTCCTTTTCCGTCCGGACGGCGGGTGCCGATCGGACATCTATCTCCTCTTCTTTTTCAACAAGGTTTTTCCGTGTCCAAGCACCTATCGATCGAATTGGCGGGTGACATCATCACGCAACCGCTCGGCCGGCTCGGGCGGGCGCTTGAGGGGATCGATGTGAGCGTGCGGCACCACGACATCGACCAGCACAGTCAGGTTCTGATCGATGAGAGTCGAGCCGACGTTCTGATCCTTCATGCGGGACTGTCCCATTTCCTGCACGACGGCAACATAGAGGCAGCAAGCGAGCAGATGGCGCAATATTGTGAGCTGCTGGCCAGGGCCGCGGCTCGGGGATCGACGCTGATTGTCGTCAACAATCTGCTGGCGGTTCCTGGTCAGCGGATCGTCGGGATCGATGGGCTGAAGCTGGCCGATGGAATTGCGACGCTCAATCAGATGCTGACGCGCTGTGCGGAGAGCCATCCGATGCTCTCGGTCGCCGATCTCGCCGGGGTCGTAAGCCGGGTCGGGACCGATCGCGCGATCAGCATCCAGAATGACCTGGTCATGCGGATGCCCTATACCCAGCATGTCCTGCCCGCGATCATAGCGGAATATGCCCGCATCGTCCGCGAACGCTTCGTGCCGCGCAAGAAGGTGGTAGTGCTGGACGCGGACAACACGCTCTGGGGCGGGGTGATCGGGGAAGATGGGGTGGACGGTGTCGAGATCGGCAGCGAATATCCCGGTATCGTGTACCAGCGTTTCCAGCAACAGCTGCGCGCGTTGCGTGACAGTGGCGTCCTGCTGGCGATGGTATCGAAAAACAATCATGGCGATGTCGCCGAACTGTTCGCCAAGCGCGCGATGCCGCTGGCGCTGTCGGATTTCACCGCGACCCGGATCAACTGGGAGCGCAAGAGCCAGAACATCGCCTCGATCGCGCAGGAGCTGAACGTCGGCGTCGATTCGATGGTATTCATCGACGACAATCCGTTCGAGTTGGAGGAGGTCGGCCGGTCGCTGCCCGGGGTGTCGGGGCATCGTTTCGATGGGGGTAGGGCTGCGGACGCGCTGGCGCTGCTTGGAACCATAACCGACCTGGGCTGCTGGTCGTTGACCGCCGAGGACCGAGCCAAGTCGCAGCAATATGACCAGGAGGCGCAACGGCAGACGATCGCGCAGTCTGCTGAGACGATCGAGGACTATATCCGCTCGCTCGATATCCGCATCGAGGTCGGATTGAACCGCACCGCACAGGTGAAGCGGATCGCGCAGCTGACCAACAAGACCAACCAGTTCAACCTGACGACACGGCGGTGTAGCGAGGCGGAGATGCTGGCGCTGATGCAGCGCGCCCATGTCTATGATTTCCGTGTCATCGATCGTTTCGGTGACATGGGGATCGTCGGCGTGGTGATTGTAGCCGACGGGATGATCGATACATTTCTGATGAGCTGCCGCGCGATTGGCCGGAGGATCGAGCAGGAGATGCTGCGCCATGTTTGCGAACAGGAGGAAGGGGCGGTAAAGGGCGTCCTTATACCGACGGCCAAGAATGGGATGGTGGCGGATTTCTATACGGATAACGGCTTTACGTTCGCTGACGAAGCGGAGGGGATACGTTATTTTCAATATGCAGGCGGTCCGCGTGTTTCGGCACCGCTGACAATCAAAAAGGTGGATTGATGTCGGAACTGCCCGAGTTGCTTCATTCGGTATGGGCGCGTGTCGCCGCGGACATCGAGCCGCCGCTCGATCCCGAGGTGTATGATGACCTCAACGTGATCGATAACGTGGACTCCTTCACCATCGTCAACTTGTTGCTGGAAACCGAAGTCGCGATCGAGCAACAGACGGGTACCTACGTCACCCTGGCCGACGAAACGATCTTCGATGCGGCGAAGTCGCCGCTGCGACGCTGGGCGGACTGGGTCGCCTATGTCGAGGCGCGTCGTGGCTGAGGCAGAGCGCGCAGAGCTGCGTTTCGACAAGGCGCGGATCGCCGGAATCGTCACCACCGTCGGGGACCGTTGTGTCGAATTCGCGGCGGAGCGGGAGCGGTTTGGTTTGGGAGAGGGCGAGGCAGATCGCCTGCGGCGTGCGATCGGTCTCGATCGGCGACAGGTGGTATCGGGCGCGCAGACGACGACTGATTTGTGCGCACAGTCCGCGCGGGCCGTGCTTGCCGGTTGCGGGGTCGATCCGACAGCGGTGCAGGGGTTGATCCTGGTGACGCAGTCACCGGACCATGCCGCGCCATCGTCGGCGATCTCGCTCCAGCACCGGCTGGGGCTGCCGGTGACCTCGATGGCATTTGACATGCGGCTGGGCTGTAGCGGCTTCGTCTATGGTCTTGCGGTCGCGTTCGGGTTGGTACAGGCCGGGTTGAACCGGGTGCTGTTGTGCGTCGGCGATGTCGCAAGCCGTTTCATCGATGCCGACGATCATGCGATCGCGCCAATCATGGGCGATGCGGGCGCCGCGATCCTGATCGAACGCAAGGACAGCGATAGCTGGTTCCAGCTCTATTCGGACGGATCGGGCGCACGGGCGCTGATGATCCCCAACAGTGGCTTCCGGAATGTGCCCGAGGATGAAGGCAAGCCCGCGCTGATGCATATGGACGGCGCGGCGGTGTTCAACTTCACCCTTCAACGCGTCCCCGGCATGATGACCGACATCCTGGCCTTCGCAGGCAAGGAAATGGACGCGATCGACCAGTTCGTCCTGCATCAGCCCAACAAGTATATCCTGACCAACTTGCAGAAGCGTATGAAGATACCCGCGGACAGGATCAGCATGTCCACCCAGTCGCGCTATGGCAATCAGAACGCCGCCTCGATCCCCGGTACGATTTCCGGCTTTTTGTCGTCGCACTATGCAGAGGGCAAGGTCACTTCGCTCTTCGCTGGCTTCGGCATCGGGCTGAGTTGGGGTGCATGCGTATTGGAAACCGACAGCATCTACGCCCCGCCGACCCAGACCTATTCCGGAGAAGAATGATGACAAAGGACGAATTCCTGCAGGCCGTCGGCGATGTCATCGAGACCGAGCAGCCGTTGGAGGCGGGCCGCGATCTGGCCGATTATCCGAACTGGGACTCGCTGGGCATCCTGTCGCTGATCGACCTGTTCGAGGAAATGGGCGTCACCGTCGATCTGGAGGCACTTGCCGCGTTGAAGACCACCGACGATCTCGTGGCGTTGGCCGGATCGGCGATCGATGGCTGATCCCGAGGCGGCATCGCCCCATGCCGTTGTTGTCGGCGCGTCGAGCGGGATCGGTCTTTCGGTCGCGCAGCGGCTGGCGGAACGCATGCCCGTTACGGCGCTGGCGCGGCGTGTCGAACGGTTTGGGACGGCGGGCCATGACGGCATCATCGGGCTGTTCTGCGATGTGGACGACAGCGCCAGCATCGATGCGGCGTTGACCCAGGCCGTGGCCGAACGGGGCAAGATCTCGGCCTTGGTCTATTGTGCGGGCGCGCAAGTCATCAAGCCGATGCGTGCGATGAAGCCCGCGGAGATCGACCGGGTGATAGACGTGAATATCAAGGGTGCACTGCACGTTGCCCGGCACATGGCGAGCGCGCGCATCGCACAGGCGGATGCGGTATTCTGCGGGGTTTCATCGATTGCGGCCACGCGGCCTGAGCCGGGGATCGTCGCCTATGCCGCGGCGAAGGCGGCGCTGGACGCGATGATCAAGGGGCTGGCGCGTGAACTGGCGCCGCGCCGTTTCGTCGGTGTCGCGCCGGGCTGGCTCGATACTGAGATGACGCAGTCGCAGGCGCATATCTACAACGCCCAGTTTCGCGAGGAACTGGAGAAGCGTACCCCGCTGGGCATCACCTCGGTGCAGGCGGTGACCGATCTGATCCTGTACCTGCTGTCGCCAGCGGCCGGCTCGATCACGGGCCAGATCGTGACTATCGACGGCGGGGCCTCGCTCTAGATGTATTTGCACCATGTCGGATATGTCGTGCGCGACATCGAGGCCTATGCCCGCGGCCTGCCCGGGCTGGAGCAGGTGCGGATGGTCGAGGATCCGCTGCAACAGGCGCGGCTGGCACTCTATGGTGTCGGTGGATCGGCCGCCCCTTATGTCGAACTGATCCAGCCGCTGACCGCCGAAGCATTCACTTGGCAGCATATCGACCGCGTAGGGGAAGGGCTGCACCATATTTGTTACGGTGGCCTCGACGAAGCGGGCGTTATGGCGGTGATTCGCGAGCGGCGTATGCTCAAGGTACGCGGTCCCATCCCTGCGGTTTTGTTCGGGCGGGACGTGATCTTCGCCGTGACGCAGAAGAAGGCGATCGTGGAGTTCGTGTTGTGAGCAGGATCGCGTTCATGGGCGGCAGCGGTTTCGCCAAGGAGGCGTATGAGATCGCGCTTCTATGTGGTCATCGGGTGGTGGGCTATACCGGGCTAACGCCGGGCGTCATCAACGCGCCCTATTGGGGAACGGGCGACGCGCTGCTCGACCATCGCGCTGACTTCGACTCCGTTTTCATCGCCTTTGGCGCGGTGAACCGGAGCTCGTTGGAAGTCAGGCGTGATGCGATCGCCTGGGTGGATGGCAAGGGATTGGTTCTGGAGACGCTGGTGTCGCCCCGTGCCACGATCTCGATGGGGGCCTCGATCGCGGCGGGCGCCTTTGTCGCGCATGGCGCGGTAGTCAGTGTCGATGCGTGCCATCGACCGATGCGCTATCCTGAATACCAGCGTGATCGTCGGGCACGATGCGACGATCGGTGTCGGTGCGATCCTCGCCCCCGGCGCGTTTGTTGGCGGGGCCGCAGCGGTCGGCGACCATAGCCTGATCGGGCCTGGCGTCATCGTGCTTGAGGGGCGGCGTATCGGTTCCTTTGTCGTGGCGGGGTTGGGTAGTACGGTCGTGCGATCGGTCGCGGATGGCGCGACGGTGATGCCACAACGCAGCCGGGTCCTGAACGGCTGACGCCGTACTCCCCTGCCATCTCAGCCAGCGGCGAAAGAACGATGCGGATACTTATTCTCACGCAGTGGTTTCAACCCGAACCGCATTTCAAGGGTCTCGAATTCGCCAACGCCTTGCGTGACCTGGGGCATGAGGTCGAGGTGCTGACGGGCTTTCCCAATTATCCCGGGGGCACGGTCTATCCCGGCTATCGCATCCGGCTGGTGCAGCACGAGACGATGAACGGGATCTCGGTGACGCGCGGATATCTGTTCCCCAGCCACGATCAGTCCGCGCTGCGGCGGATCGCCAATTACGTGTCCTTCGCTGCGTCGACGACGCTGCTGGCGCTGACGCGGCGCAAGCCGGACGTCGTGTATGTCTATACGCCACCCATGACCGCGGCGCTCGCCGCGGTGGTGCTGCGGCTGTTCCGCCGCGTACCTTTCGTGTGCGATATCCAGGATCTGTGGCCCGACACGCTGGCCGCCACGGGGATGGTCAACAATCGCCGCATCCTGGCCGCCGTCGGCTGGTGGACGACGTTCGCACTGCGTCGCGCGGCGCGGATCGTCGTGTTGTCCAATGGTTTCAAGCGTCGCTTGCTGGAGCGGGATATCTCCACCCCGGTCAGGGTCGTGCCGAACTGGGCTCCACACGAAATCGTCGCTGGCGCTCGGCACGTGGCCGCCCGCCTTATTCCAGAGGATGGCGTGTTCACGATCCTCTTTGCCGGAAATATGGGCAGGGCGCAGGCGCTGGATACCGTGATCGAGGCGGCGCGGATCCTGCGCGACCGGGCGGTGCCCATCCGCTTCGTCATGGTGGGCGGCGGGGTCGAGGTGGAGCGGCTGAAGGAACGCGCGGGCGACCTGCCCCCCGATAGGATGGTGTTCCATCCCGCCCGGCACCCGTCGCAGATGAGCGATCTGTTCGCCGCAGCCGATGCGCTGCTGGTTCATCTGCGCGACGATCCGTTGTTCGATATCACGATTCCGTCGAAGACCCAGGCCTATATGGCGATTGGGCGGCCTATCCTGCTCGGGGTACGCGGCGATGCGGCCGCGATGGTCGAGGAGGCGGGCGCAGGCCTGATCTTCCCGCCGCAAGATGCCTCGGCGCTGGCCGACGTGGCGCAGCGACTGGCGGCGATGCCCGCTGCCGAACGTGCGGCCATGGGGGTGGCCGGGCGTCGTTTCTATGACGAGCGGCTGGCCTTTTCGATTGGCGTGGTCGCGATCGCGGAGGAGTTGGCCGCAGCCGCCGGTCAGTAAGAAGGGGCGTGACGCGGCACGGGTAACGCAAGGGGACGTTGCCTGCGCTGAATATCGACGATGGTCGCAGCGATTAACAACAACAATACGATATTGGCGCGGTTGGCCGTGAAGGCCGGACCTCCCAAGGATGCCCCGATCGTGAATAGAATCAGCATCACCAGGAAACGGCCCTGATCCATCGCACGGTGCCGCCAGCCGTGGATCAGTAAGGCGAGCAGGGCAATCACAAATCCCCCCAGCGCGACGATGCCCCCCTGATAGAAAAATTCCAGGAAGCCGTTGTCGAGCGGTAGATGCGACCCCAGCCCGCGTCCCAGCGGCCAATCTCCGACTTCGAAAAGCGATTGGAACAGGATCGAAACCTGACTGTCGGCCTGTCCGAAGCGCCCTGCGGTCAAGGCCGAAAACAAGCCTCCGGTATAATAGAGCGCAACCAGCGAATCGACATAGTCCGGATTGTAGCGGACGAATAGCGGTGGCACGATAAGCATCGTCGGCAGTGCAATGGCCAGTACCAGCCAGAAGGGGATCACGCCGATCCAGATTGCCAGAGCCGCCGAACAAACGATTCCAACGACGATGAAGTTTTTCGACAGGCTGAGGCCCCCGCCAGCCATGATCAATACCAGTAAGCCGACGAGCAGCAGCTTGTTCACCCTGGCATATTTCCAACAGAATACGAGTGCCATCAGGGCAACCGAATAGAATACCCCGGCTTCGAGCGGCTGGTTGAAAATGCCCGAGAAGCGCCCGATTTCCTGCGCCTGGGTCCAGACCGAATCGTCCTCGGTACGAACCCATAAGGTCATGACGGTCAGGATGCGCGGCGAGGCAAGGGCGCCCAGGGCAGCCAGGCTGGCGACGCCGGCGCATCCTGCGGCCGACAGCGCGCTATACAAGGTTGCATTCGGAGTCCGCGACAACAGCGCGGGAAAGCTGAGCAGCGCAACGACGGGCAAAGTGACGCGGATCATCGAGAAAAGCCCACTGGTCGCCAGCCCGGTCTGCCAGGACAGTCGGCTTGATACCGCCAGCGCGATCAGGCTGACGATTAGCGGGATGCCCCAGATGAATGGCCCGGCATGTTGACGGCGGGCCATGAAGAGGGCGGGGATCGTCAGAATCGGAACGGCGAGCTGGTCGACGCGCACTCCGCCAGGCAGGTACGGCATCAACGCCGACAACGTTATGAGCAGGGGAATGATGATGGCAGTCACGAACGCTCGTCCCTGAATGATTGGTCGCGTCGGCTCGCGAAGGCTTGGTCGGGATGAAGGCGATCGTGCAACGCCAGAAGCGGCAGGCCGACGAACAGGCGCAGGGTGGTCGCGACGTCCAGCAACCGCGGCGTTGCCACGGCCTGATCGGCCAGCCGGATCAAGCCTGCCGCGGTATGTGCGACGGAAAATTCCTGAGCCTTGTCCGCGCAGGCGGTGGCGATCGCACGGCGCTGGTCTCGGTCGGCGAACGCCGCGCGGACCAGATCGGCCATCGGGCGAAGTGGCAGATCGGCTCCCAGCTCGTTATAGGAAAAGCCGCTGATGTCGCTCAGGAAGCCATAGCTGAGCGGCTCTTCGATCGACTCCACCCCGACCATGGCGGGCAGGCCTGCTGCGGCCGCCTCGATCAATGCGGTGCCGCTGCCGACGAACAGGTCGGCCCCGTCCCAGATCGAACCCAGCCGGTCATAGGCGACCCGGCCGTGGAGCCGCACCCGATCGCCGATACCCAGCATCTGGGCCTGCGCCCGAAGGGCTTCGCGCTGGTTTCCTTCGCCATAGATGTCATATTGGAGATCGGGAAATTCGGAGAGGAGCTCCGGCATGATGGCGATGATGTGCCGGTTATACGTTTTGAACCGTTCCAGATTACCGACCGATACGATCCGATATCCCTCCCGTGGCGGCAGGCCGGCTGGCAGGGGGGCGACGTCGATGCCGATCGGCAATAACGGCGAGGATCGGTAATCGGGACGATCATGGAAGCGGACATAATTGTCCCGGCTGACCTCGTTGAAGAAGACGAGGTTTTCGGAAGGCAGGCGCCGGAACAGCGCCAATAGCTCCGCCGCAAAGAAATGGTGTGCGCGGTACAGAAACTCGTTCTGGTGATAAATGCCTGCCGTGACCCGGAATTCGGGTCGGTGACGGGCCAGTCGCGCGGCCACGATCAGGCCGAACGCACCCATGGCATGAAGGGTTGTCCCGAACGGCGCAAGCGCATCGCCGAGCCGATTCCAGGCGATCGGCGCGACGGCACCGAGCTGTCGCTGCAGGAGGTGGCCGCGATCGTGCTGGAATGATGCCAGGTCGAACAACTCAGCATGCCGTGCCAGCTCGCGCGTCAGGCCGATATCGCCACCCGGGCGAAGCACCAGTACGGCACAGCGTCGGTTCCTCGCCTTCATCGCCGCGCACGTCCGCACGAGGAAGGTCGTCCCCCCGTTCATCTCCAGTACGTTGGCAACGAAGATCATCGGCGGACATATTCCCGAAGCGCGATGAGCGTGATCGCGAAATAGATGCCATAGGTCAGCGCATAGGCCTGCGCCACTTCGCGCAGGCCGTAACCGGCGTGCAGTGCCAGCAGAGTGAACAGCAGGTATAGACCGCACTGTGTCAGCTCGGCGATAATGTGAATCTTGAGCGCGGCCTTGGCGATGCCGAGGAAACCGACGACATAGGAACAGACGCGTAAGGTATCGCCCAGCAATTGCCATCCGAGGACTTTTTCCATCGGCTGGAATGCGTCGGAAAAGAGCAGCGGCACGATGATCGGCCGGGCGAGATACACCAGGGCCGCACAGCCCGCGAAAGTCGGTCCTACAATCCGCAGGGCCCTGACGACCGCAGCCCCGGCCTGGCGCCGATCGGAAATCGCGGAGAGGCGCGGCATGTGGCTGGTCGCCAGGAAAACCGTATAGAAGCCCATGATCGCTCCCGACAGCCGGGTCAGTCCTTGCCAGATACCGGTGCTGGCGATGTCGAGATGCCCGGTCAGTTGCGTCCGGATGATAATTTCGGTCATAGGAAAGGCGATCGCAGATATTGCGCTGATGCCGGTATAGCGCAACAGCCGCCGGATGTCGCCGCGCTCCATGCGTGGCCGGGCAAGCGCGAGCAACCCGCGGCGATAGGCGATGATGACCGCCGGGATCGCGGTGCTGGCGGCGACGGCGAGCAATGCGACCGCCGCGCCAGCGACACCGCCAAGCCGGATCAGGCCGAATGCAACCGGAACCGCGCCCAGATAGCCGGCAACGGTGATGATCGCGAAATCGACGGGGCGACGCTGGCCGTTGACTGTCGCGACGACCGCCCCTCCGACGAAGCATAGGAAGTGCGCAACCCCGACCAGCGGGATGATCCATGCCATGCCGCCATGACCGAACAGGATCGACGCGAGCGGGCGCGCTGCCACCAGCGTCGCGACCATCACGATCGCGCTGGCCACCAGTCCGAACAGCGTGGCGCTGCCCAGGAACTTGGTCAGGCGTGCGAGGTCAGAATGATATTCTGCGACATATTTGGTGATGCCGTTCATGATACCGCCGCCCGCGAAGACGGTCATGATGGTCGCGACGCTCATCAGATTGCCGAGCAGGCCCAGCCCTGCGGGGCCGACGATCACCGCGATGAACTTGATGACCAGCAGGTTGACCGCCATCCGCATCCCATGCGCCAGCGCGGCCGCCGCGGGCGCGGCGAGCCTTTGGAACAGGGCCGGATGGAGGCGGCGACGGATCATGCCGTCAGGATGCCCAGCACCTCTTCGGCCACCCGGTCCGCCTGCGCCTCCGTCATGTCGGCGAACAGCGGCAGGCGCACGATCGTATCGGTGTAATGGTCGCTGTTGGGCAAGGAACGCCCGTCATGGAAGCGGTGGAAATAGGGGCTGCTATGCAGCGATAGATAATGTGAGGCGGCGCTGATACCGGCCGTGCGCAGTCCGTCGATCAATCGCTGTCGCTGTTCCAGGTCGGCGCAAACGAGATAGAACATGTGGGCATTGTTGGTCGCCCATTCCGGGAGCCGCGCGGTCCGTACGCCACAGGCGCCGACCTGCGTCGACAGCGCGCGATCATATCGCGTCCAGATGGCGCGCCGTCGCGCTTGAATTTCGTCCAGCCGTTCGAGCTGCGCGAGCAGATAAGCGGCGAGGACATCGGAGGGCAGGAACGACGAACCGATGTCCACCCAGCCATATTTGTCCACTTCGCCGCGGAAGAAGGCTGAGCGATTGGTTCCCTTTTCACGGATGATTTCGGCACGTTGCTGCATGGCCTCGTCCCGAACCAGCAGCAGTCCTCCTTCGCCGGCGCTGATGTTCTTGGTATCGTGAAAGGATAGGGCGCCGAGGTCGCCGATCGTGCCTAGGGGGCGCCCGCGATGATAGGAATCGATCGCCTGTGCGGCATCCTCGACGATTGCGATTCCGTGACGGCGGGCGATGTCGCCGATCCGGTCCATATCGCAGGCGACGCCGGCATAATGCACCACGACGATGGCCTTGGTACGTGGCGTGATGAGCGCCTCGATCGCGTCCGGCGAAATATTGGGATCGTCGACCCCGCTGTCGGCAAAGCGTAGCATCGCCCCGCGCAGTACAAAGGCGTTAGCGCTGGAGACGAAGGTAAACGACGGCAGGATCACCTCGTCGCCCGGCCCGATATCCAGCAGAAGGGCCGTCATTTCCAGCGCGTCCGTGCAGGACGTCGTTAGCAATGCGTGCCCCAAGCCCATCGTCCGAAACGCTTCGTGACAGCGCTTGGTGAACGGGCCATCGCCCGAATGCTTGTTCCCACGCAGGCATTCGGCGACATAGTCCAGCTCACGCTGTCCCACTGATGGCTTGTTGAACGGAATGGTCCTCATTCACCGATCTTTCGAAGCAAGTCTTTGCAAAGGGAGGGCGCGTCAGCCGTTCGCGGCATGCGAGTGGCTGGCGGCGAGATCGAGCAGATATTGCCCATAGCCGGTTTTTCGCCAATGCTTGTCCGGTTTGCGCGAGGGTCGCGATATCCAGCCAGCCATTGCGCCAGCCTATTTCTTCCAGACAGGCGATCATCGCGCCTTGGCGGTTCTGCACCGTCTCTACGAAATGGGCTGCGGCCAGCAGATCGCCATGTGTGCCGGTGTCCAGCCATGCAAATCCACGACCGAGCAGGCTGACCTTGAGCGCGCGCCGATCCAGATACGCCTGAAGAACGCTGGTGATCTCCAGCTCGCCCCGCGCACTCGGCGTGACGGACCGGGCTGCTGCGACGACTTCGCTGTCGAAAAAATAAAGGCCCGTGGCCGCGAAATGGCTACGCGGAATTTCCGGCTTTTCCTCGATCGATAGAACATGGCCCAGTTCGTCGAACTCGACGACGCCGAACTGGCGCGGATCCTTGACCTGATAGGCGAAGACCGTTGCTCCCTCGGTCGTGGCGGCCGCCGCTTCCACGATCTGGCGCAAGCCCTGACCGTAGAAGATGTTGTCGCCGAGCACCAGCGTGACTGGCGCGCCATCGATGAACTCCTCGCCGATCAAAAACGCCTGCGCCAGTCCGGCAGGGGTCGGTTGGATGGCATAGCTGATCCGAACGCCGAACTGCTCACCATTTCCCAGGACGCGCTGATAACTCGCGATGTCGGCCGGCGTGGTGATGACCAGGATATCCCGAATGCCAGCAAGCATCAGCACCGACAGAGGGTAATAGATCATCGGCTTGTCATAGATCGGCAGAAGCTGTTTGCTGATCCCCAGGGTCGCCGGATATAATCGGGTGCCGGTACCGCCGGCCAGAACGATCCCTTTGCGATGCAAGTCGCATACTCCTTGTCGTTAGATGCCCGGTCATCGATCGTAGAGGCCCGTCGCGGGGCTCTGGCTCAATCGCGTCAATCTGTCCAGTTGCCCAGACGATATCCGAGGGCGGATTGTGATCGCATAGGTCCCTTCAGGACTCTGCCAGATAGGCCTGTTCCAGCTCGAGGAGTGTCTTCTGTCGCCGCCAGACCCGCTTGGCTGGATTGCCGGTGTAGATGGACCAGGGTTGGGTCGACTGGGTGACGACCGAGAGCGCGCCAACGGCACAGCCTTCCGCCAACTCGACGCCGGGGAAAATGAGCGATGACGTGCCGATGATGCAGTGACGACCGATTCGCACCGCCTTCTTGGTTTCCTTCTTGTAGCGATCTGGAACGGTGGCGTTCGTCATCGTGGTGCCGCTGTAATCGTCGCTCTGTGCGAAGACATGGCAGCCATAGGCTAGCCCCGAAAAATCCTCGAACGTGATCCCCGGTTCGCCGCCTGCCACATTGCAGCCGAGCGCGATATGAACGTTGCGCCCCATCGTCACGCGCCCCGACACGCAGCAGAAGTCGTCTATGCGCGAGAAGTCACCAATCTCCATTTCTTCTGCGCCATAGATGCTGGCCCGGTCACTAATCATCACATCGCGGCCGACATGACGAAAGCCCATCGCCTCAACATCCGCGCGCTTCAGATAACCCATCTTTTTTCTCCCGACGTGCAGGGAAGGAGCGGGTACGACGTGGTGGCGTCCGGGTCCATGGCCTAAAAGCATGGACTGGATGCCTTGTCGGTGGTCGGACAGTCATGTATCCGGCGACGTCACTCCGCGCCTGCCGTCAGATCGTGGGAGTCCCGACCTTGCCGCGTGCCGGTGGCGGGAAGGGGTGGCGGCGTGTGTGATGAAACACTGATGGACGGAAAGACAGCCGTGGAAGAGAAGATCAATCAAGCGTTCAAGGATGCGATCGGCATCGATCCGGCCAAGAGCGATGTGCCGCTTGCCTATAACGAGACGCCTGGCTGGGATTCGGTGGCGCATATGGCGCTCGTCGCCGGGCTGGAAACGCAGTTCGACTGCATGCTGGACATGGACGACGTGCTCGACATGAGCAGCTACGACAAGGTTGTCGAAATCATGGGCAAATATGCCTGACGTGATCGACCTGGGCGGACGTGTCGGCGTGGTGACCGGTGCGTCACGCGGTATCGGCGCTGCCGTTGCCGAGGCATTGGCGCGGTCTGGCATGAACCTCATTCTTGGCGGCCATCGCCATGCCGACACGCTGGAGACCTTCGGGCAGGAACTCGCCCGCGGCCATGGGGTGACCGTGTCTTGCCATGCCGGTGACATGGCCGACCCGGCGACGGCGACCGCATTGGCCAAGCTGGCATTTGCACAGCATCGCCGGCTCGACCTGTGGGTGAACAATGCCGGGGTGCTGGTCGATGGCCTGATCGGGATGATTCCCGATGCGGACGTGCAGAAGACGCTGGCCGTCAACCTGGCCGGGACGATTCACGGTATCCAGCAGGCGACGCGGCTGATGCAGCGCGGGCAGGGCGGATCGATCGTCAATCTCGCGTCGATCATGGGCCGCTTCGGCAATGCCGGATTGCTGGCCTATAGCGCGTCGAAGGCTGGCGTGATCGGTGCAACGCTGTCGGCGGCCAAGGAACTGGCACCGAAGAATATCCGGGTCAACGCCATCGCCCCCGGCTTCATCGATACCGACATGGCTCAAGGACTGTCCGACGAGAAGATGGCGCAGCGCCTGTCGTCGATCGGTATGGGGCGGATGGGCAGCGCTGCGGACGTGGCGAACGCCGTCCTGTTCCTGGCCTCCGACCTTTCGGGCTATGTGACGGGTCAGGTCATCGGCGTCGACGGAGCAATGGTCGTTTGACGACGGGCGATCTGCTCGTGTCGATCGCGGCGATCGACCCCGCACGGCCAGCCTTGCTGGACGACACGGCGAGCGAATGGCTCAGCTATGGCGCGTTGTGTGCACGCGCCGCCAATTGGGCGGCGCGGCTTTCCGGTGCCCGCGCGCTGATGTTTCTTTATGCGGCCAACGACATCGACACGGTCGCGGCACTGCTCGGCGGCATGGAAGCCGGACATGCCGTCGTGCTGTTCGATCCGTCCCTGCCGCGCGCCAGCCGTGACGCGCTGGAGGCGACCTATGCGCCGGAATGGGTCGTCGAAGACGGCCGTGCCGAGGATCGCCGTTCCGGTGCCGCCGCGAGCGACCTACATCCTGCACTGACGGTTCTGCTGTCGACCTCCGGCTCGACCGGCAGCCCCAAGCTGGTAAGACTGACGCGCAGCGCGATCACCGCGAATGCGACCGGAATTGCCGAGGTGCTCGACATACAAGGCGACGATGTCGCGGCCGGCTATCTGCCGCTGCATTATTCCTATGGGCTGTCGGTACTGACCAGCCATCTGGTTCGCGGGGCGCGGATCCGGCTGACGGCAGCCGGCCTGACCGACCGGGCGTTCTGGCCGGCGATGCGCACGGCGGGCGTGACACACATGCCGGGCGTCCCCTTTCATCATCAGGTCATGGCCAAGCTCGGGTTTGCGCGGCTGGGGTTGGATCGCCTGCGCACGCTGACGCAGGCAGGCGGCGCGATGGATGCGGAACTGCGCCGACGCTGCCACGATCACATGAGCGCAGTCGGCGGATGCTTCTATGTCCTCTACGGACAGACGGAGGCTGCACCGCGGATGACGACGCTCCAGCCCGCCGACTTCCTTGTCGCACCGACGTCGGCAGGGACGCCGCTGCCCGAATGCCGGTTGGAGATCATCGATGCCGACGCGCAGGGTGTCGGAGAGGTGGTCTTCCATGGCCCCAACGTCATGATGGGCTATGCCGAATGCCGGGCGGATCTCGTGCGCGGGGACGAACTTGGCGGCATGCTGCGGACCGGCGATGTGGGCTATATGGACGATGCGGGCCGCCTGCATCTGACCGGGCGCGTCAAGCGCTTCGGCAAGGTCTTTGGCCTGCGCGTCAACTTGGACGACGTGGAAATGGTCGCCAACACCGTCTGCGACAGCGCCGTCACGCAGGAAGGCGAGGCGCTGGTCGTTAGCTACGCCCATGATGGGGACGACGAGACGGTGAGACAGGCGATAGTCGGTCGACTGACCGATCGGTTCACCGTGACACTCGCGGGCTATCGCTTTCGGCGGCTGGCGGCGGTGCCACGGACCGCGCGCGGCAAAGTGGATTACAAGGCACTGGAGACCGCAACGTGATAGGTTCGCTGGCTGCGGCGCTGGACGCTCCGGCTTATTCCCTGACGCAGGCGCAGCGCGCGCCACTGTTGCTCGACGGTCTTAACGAACTGACTGCGCATCATTATGCATCCGGGTTGCCGTATCGACGTATTATCGATGGTGCCTGGGGCGGGCTGCGGTCGGCGGCCACGGTCGAGGACGTGCCCTATCTGCCGGTATCGCTGTTCAAGACGCAGCGCCTGCAATCGATCGACGATCAGGCGGTGCGCGTCACGCTGACGTCGAGCGGGACGACCGGGCAGGCGGTTAGCCGGATCGCGCTCGACACGGATACGTCGACGATCCAGCAAAAGGCGCTCGCCAATTCACTTGCCCATGTTCTGGGCAAGCGCCGGTTGCCGATGCTTGTCATCGATACCGATATGGTGTTCAGGGATCCGCGCCGGATGAGTGCTCGCGGTGCTGGGGTGCTCGGTCTGATGCGCTATGGTCGCAATCACGCCTTTGCGCTCGACCCGGATCTTGAGCCGGATGTCGAGGCGGTACGCGCCTTTCTGGCGGAACATGGCGGTCAACCGTTCTTTATGTTCGGCTTTACCTTCATGGTGTGGATGCATTTCCACGATCGCTTCCGCGATAGCGGGATCGATCTCTCGAACGGCATCCTGATTCATTCGGGCGGCTGGAAGAAGATGGTCGAACGGTCGGTCGACAATGCGACCTTCCGTCATGCGTTCAAAGAAGCGTTCGGCCTTACGCGCATCTACAATTTCTACGGAATGGTCGAACAGATCGGATCGATCTTTCTGGAAGGTCCTGACGGCTTGCTGTTTCCGCCCAACTTCGCCGACGTCATCATCCGCGATCCGCAGAGCTGGCAGCCGCTGCCCGCCGGGCAATCCGGCGTGATCCAATTGTTGTCGCTGCTGCCGCATTCCTATCCGGGGCACAGCGTTCTGACCGAGGACATGGGTGTCGTCGAACGGGTCGATCCCGGTGTCGACGGATGGAATGGCCGGGGGGTGCGAGTGCTGGGCCGGGTAGCGAAGGCCGAGTTGCGCGGGTGCAGCGACGTGATTGCGGCGGCTTCAGCATGACCTGCATTTGGAGTCCGGCGCGCGCCGACGTGACGGACGATGCACTGCTGCGCCTCGTCACCGATATGGAATATCAGGGTCAGACACCGTGCGACCCCGCCGCGCTGGCGCTGCTCGGCAGCCTGTCTCAGCGCATCCTGCAGGATCCGGTATCGCGGCGGATGCCGCAATATGTCGCATTGGCCTATTGGCTTCGCCCAGCGGCGATATCCCGGCTGGTCGCGGCGCTGCCGGTGCCGCCAGCCGATCTCGTACCGGTGCCGCGCGGGGTGGCGCTTCACCTTCCCCCGACCAATGTCGACACCATCTTCGTCTATAGCTGGGCGATGTCGGTGCTGGCCGGGAACGCCAATGTCGTGCGGCTCGGCACGACACTGTCGGACGAGACCGAATGGCTGGTGCGGACGGTCATGTCGACGGTCGAGGCGCATGGGCAATCGGCGCGACAGCTGTTCTGCCATTATCCCTATGGCGGGGAAACCGAGCGGACATTGTCATCGCTCTGTGACCTGCGCATGATCTGGGGCGGCGATCACAAGGTCGCCACGGTATCGGTCGTCCCCATACGACTGGACGGCCTTTCGATCGGTTTTCCCGATCGAAAGTCGCTCGCGATCATTTCGAGCACTGCCTATCGCGCCGCCTCGGACGCGGAGCGCGACGCGCTGGCGGTACGGTTTTTCAACGACGTCTTCTGGTTCGATCAAATGGGCTGCGGATCACCGCGGCTGATCGTCTGGCTGGACGAACCGCGCGATCTTGCCGACGATCTGTATCGTCGGTTGGGAGCGGTCATCGCCGAGCGGCGCTATCGTGTCGAAACCGGGGTCGCGATCGGCAAGCTGGCACTGTCCGCCGATTTGCTGGCCGAGGGAATCGCGACGCGCCATCAAGCCTATTCGAATGAACTGCACGTCAACCGTGTCGAGGATCCGGTCGCAGCGCTGCGGCGTGGCCATGGCGGCGGCTTCTTGGCCGATTGGGTCGCCACGGACATGAGGGACGTCGCGGGCCTGATCTCCCGTCCTGTCCAGACGCTGACCCATTTCGGTCTTGGAGAGGATGAAACCGGTCGCCTCGCCCGGCTGATTGCCGGGCGAGGCGGTTATCGCATCGTGCCGATCGGCCAGGCGCTGCAATTCGATACGACCTGGGACGGTATCGACTTGATGGGGCATATGACCCGGAGCATCCTGATCCGGCGTTGACCCGCATTCGCGGATCAGCCTTGGCAGAGCACCGCGTTCCAAGTCCCCGGCGTGCCAGCGCGTGTGCAGACCCACGACGCGGGCTTGCCCGGTTGCGGGGCAACGTTGAACACGACGCTGCCCCGCGCCCATTGCTTGCGGTCGAAGGCGTCCGGCGCCTCCTGTGGTGACGCCGGACCAAAGGTAAGGACAGGCGCGTCACCCTTGGCACCATACCGGCCTGCGAAGGCGATTTCCGATTGGTGCGGATCGATCGTGATCGCACGTTCGAACCAGGTGATGTGTTGCGCCAGCCCGTCGGAGAAGGTCGCCCGACCGACCGGCGCGTTGCGTATGCCACGCGGATCGTAACCGCGATAAAGCTGACCGGCCGCGACATCGCCGTTCATGTCGATCAGGGCTGAGGTGCCCGCCGTATCGTGAAGGTTACCGTTGCAGAAATTTCCGCCCGCACGTACCGGCAATGCGGTCGATCGCCCCCAAATGATGCCGAACCGCCCCGCCGCCAGCGCGGCGGTCGACAGCTGTATGCCATTGCCCTGTACGCGCAGACCCTTGTGCGGGGCGGTGCCAGCGTCAAGACGGATGTCGCCGCCCGTGTTGCTCTCAAGATAATTGTCGCTGACGGTCGTCGCTAGGCAGGTACCCAGTACGATCGCGCGCCCCCCGATCCCCTCGATCAGATTGCCATCGATAGAACAGCGGTTAAGCGCGGGATCGTTGTCGCCATCGATGACGAAACCATCGGTCGCGAACTCGATGATATTGTGCGTGAACAGGCAGTCGAAAGCCATCGGCGCACTGACCACGGCCCCCGCGCCACCGCGGATGATCGCACCGATCATTCGTACGGATTGCAGATAGTCCTTCGCGCGGATCACCCAGTCGATGTTGCGGAACTGGGTGCCTGGTGCGATCACTAGTCGGCGCAGGCGATCGCCGTCCAGCATCGTCGTTCCCTTGCCGGGGCTGCTCTCGAACGCCGGGCCATCGATGACGAGGTCGTAGAATGGCCCACGCGACGCCGTGATCGCGACTCCGCGCCGTTCGCTGCGTAGCGTTCCCGGCCCGCTCAGGACCAGCCGGCGCGGGTCGGTGCCGTCATTCCCGCGCAGGTCGAGTTGCGAAAAGCGGAAGTCCCCGACCGGGATGAAGACATCCCGCCCATCGCGCAAGGCCGCCGCGACCGCTTTCTGGATCGCATCGGCATTGTCGGGGCGATCGGGGTCCGCGCCGAATTCGGTGATCGGTATCCCCGCGCGCGCCGGACCACCGGGGGCGGGGGATGCCGATGAATCCTCGGCCGCACGGACGGCGGCATGGGTGCCCACGCCAGCCAGTGCCGACGATCCGGCGAGCAGGAGATCGCGACGACTGGTCACCTAGGCGTCAAACTGCTTCCAGACGACACGACGCACATAGTCCGTGTAGCTCATGATGATCCGCAACACCTTGTCCGAGACATTGGGCTTCGCATAATCTGCAGGCAGCCGCAGCAGGCGATCGTCCCCGCGCGGCTGGTCGGCGAGGATCTGCAGGCCCTGCAGAATCCGGTTGCGCTGAACGCCGACCATCATGACGCTGGCCTCCTCCATCGCTTCGGGCCGCTCGTGCGCCTCGCGGATGTTGAGCGCCGGAAAGTTGAGGATCGACGATTCCTCGCTGATCGTGCCGCTGTCCGACAAGGTGACGCGCGCGTGCAGTTGCAGGGCGTTATAGTCGATGAACCCGAAAGGCTTCATCGTCACCACGCCAGGGTGGAAGGTGACACCGGTGGCGTCGATGCGCTTGCGCGTGCGCGGATGTGTGCTGATCAGGACGGGATGATCGGGATACGTCTCGGCGATCGCGTTGAGGCTGTCTGCAAGCGCGTGCAGGTTGCGGTCGGAATCGACATTCTCCTCGCGATGCGCGCTGACGAGGAAATAGCCGCCCTTGCGGAAGCCAAGCCGCTCCAGCACATCCGACGTCTCGATCGCGGCACGATGATGTGCCAGTACTTCAAACATCGGGCTGCCGGTTGTTATGACCCGGTCCGCTGGCAGTCCTTCGGCCAGCAGATAGTTGCGCGCGATCGTCGAATAGGGCAGGTTCACATCAGCGGTGTGATCGACGATGCGGCGGTTGATCTCCTCGGGTACGCGATCGTCGAAGCAGCGGTTGCCGGCTTCCATATGGAATACCGGAACCCGGCGTCGCCGCGCCGGGATCACCGCCAGACAGCTGTTGGTATCGCCCAGCACCAGGACCGCATCCGGTCGCTCCGCTGCGATCAGTGCATCCGCCTTGGCGATGATCGCGCCGATCGTTTCCGCCGCTGAACCACCGGCCGCATCCAGGAAATGATCCGGCGACCGGATACCCAGATCGTCGAAGAAAATCTGGTTCAACTCGTAATCGTAATTCTGTCCTGTATGGACGATCACGTGATCGGTATATTGGTCCAGCCGCGCCATCACGCGCGACAGACGGATGATCTCCGGTCGCGTGCCGACGATCGTCATGACTTTCAGGCGGGTCATGCACTCACCGCCGCGGCGATCGTATCCGGCTTCTGGCGATCGAAGATCTCGTTCGCCCACAACAGCGATATCATCAGTTCGTCTCCGATGTTTGTCACGTCATGCGCCCAGCCCGGTACGGTCTCGACGATCCGCAGGTCATCGCCGCTGGTATCCAGTTCGTGGAACTCGCCGGTAATCATATGCCGGAAGCGGAAGCGGGCGCGACCGTGGACGATCAGGAATTTCTCGGTCTTCGTATGGTGGTAGTGCCCGCCGCGCGTGACACCCGGATGTGCGTTGAAAACGGAAAACTGCCCGGAGTCGATTGTTTTCAGCATCTCGGCAAACGCACCACGCGGATCGCTGTGGGTGGTGATCGGATAGCTGAAGCTTTCCGGCGGCAGGTGAGAGACATAAGTAGCGTACAGGGCACGCTCCAGTCCGGTGCCGACGTGACCGATGATGCCGGTTTCGCGCATCGCGGCAAAACCGCGGATCGTATCGGCGACCGCGCCGACTGTCGTGTCATAGGCCGGGGCGACTTGATGCTGCCCGGCGGGGGGGACGTCGGACAGAATCGTCAGGAACGCCGTGACGACATCGTCGACATATACCAGACTGAGCCGTGCGGCGGGATCATGAACCTCGATCGGGATGCCACGCGCCGTCCGGTGACAAAAGGTGGCGATGGCGGAATTATAGTCGGGGCGTGCCCATTTGCCGAATATGTTGGGCAGGCGGAAAATATATACCGGCGCCCCGATGCGCGCGCCCAGGGTCGCCAGCGCCTGTTCGCCGGCGAGCTTGCTGCGGCCGTAATCCGTATCCTCGCCCGCCCGGCTGGACGATGCGACGATAACCGGAAGCGCCCGTCCGCCCGAGACGATCGAATCGGCCAAGGCCACGCTCGCATCGCGATTGACGGCCATGAACTCGGCCGTATCGCGCGGGCGGTTTGCGCCGGCCAGATGGATGACGGCATCGGCCTGGGCAATGCCGTCCGCCAGATCCGCTGGCGTAGAGGCGCGCGTGATGGCGATCGCGCGCTTGCCAAGTTCGGTCAGGCGTAATGTCAGGTTGCGCCCGATGAACCCTTCGGCACCGGTAACCAGAATGGTGTGCATCGTCATTGTGGCTCCGGCCTGCCAGCCAGCACGTTCTTCATATAGTCGAGGTTGCGCAGGATCTGCACCATTTCGTCATGGTCGAGACGCGTGGTATTGTGCGAATTGAAATCGCGATGTTCCGACACGGCCTGGTCGCCATCCTCGACATAGGCGGCATAGTTGAGATCGCGATTATCGGGGGCGATCCGGTAATAGCCGCCGCGGTCTTCCGCGACCGCCATCTCTTCGCGGCTCAGCAACGCCTCGTACAGTTTCTCGCCATGTCGCGTTCCGATCACCCGCGTGGGATGATCGGCATGCCCCATCACGTCCAGAACCGCCTTGGCCAGTCCGCCGACCGTGATCGCCGGCGCCTTCTGAACGAACAGGTCGCCATTGCTGCCATGTTCAAACGCATAGAGGACCAGGTCCACGGCCTCCTCCAGCGTCATGACGAAACGGGTCATGCCGGGATCGGTCAAGGTGATCGGCTTTCCGGCGCGGATCTGCTCGACGAACAAAGGGATGACCGATCCGCGCGACGCCAGCACGTTGCCGTAGCGCGTGACGGTGATCACCGTCGACGTTCCCAGCGCCAGTCGCGATTTGGCGATCGTCACCTTCTCCATCATCGCCTTGGAAATGCCCATGGCATTGATCGGATAGACCGCCTTGTCGGTAGACAGGCAGACGACCCGCGAGACGCCGGCCGAGATCGCCGCCTCCAGCAGGTTATCAGTGCCGACGACATTCGTCTTGACCGCTTCCATCGGGTAGAATTCGCAAGATGGAACCTGCTTGAGCGCTGCGGCATGAAATATATAATCGACTCCTTGCACCGCATTCGAAATCGATCGGAAATCCCGGACATCTCCGAGATAATATTTCAGGCGTGGATCCCTGTAATGAAGGCGCTGATCCTCCTGCTTCTTTTCGTCTCTGCTAAAAATCCGAATTTCGCGAAAAGGAGCATTCAGCAATCGACGAAGAACGGTCGAACCGAACGAACCGGTTCCACCAGTAATGAGCAGGACCTTGTCTTGAAACATCTATGATCTGCTTTTTGTTGTTTTTTCATCCGAATTGGGATGATGCCGGAAGGGTACGCCCGTTTAGATGGGCTGCGTGCGACGATCAAGGGCGATCAGCAGCCCGCTAACTCAGCAAGGCTGTGGATGACGCCTGCTGGACATGGCAGGGAAAACGCCGTAGAGTGGGCTGCAGAATAACGCAACTGGCGCGCCTGTTGCGACATCTTCCGTTTATCCGGAGTTTGCCTCTTGCCGTAAGGCGGTGAGCCGAATTTGCAGCTCAATGGATGTCCTTCTTGAAGACGCATAGTATCGCCACGCCATTGTTGGCTCTGCCGCCGACATCCAAGCGATTGATCCTGATTGGTGTCGATGCGGCATTGTGCGCGCTGGCCGTGTGGCTGGCGCTCTATCTGCGGCTGGGTGAATGGGTGTCGTTGACCGGACGGCCTAGCATCGCCGTCGTATTATCGCTCACGCTTGCGCTGCCGATCTTCTGGATTCTGGGCGTATATCGGGCGGTGTTGCGTCATCTGAGCACGCAGACGCTGATAACCTGTGCGGTCGCCTGCATGGCCTATGGGCTGACTTATTCGGCGATCATTACCGCTTATGCCTTTGATGATATTCCGCGTACCGTTGGCATCATCCAGCCGCTGCTGTTGTTCCTGGGCGTGACCTTCTCGCGCTCGCTTGCCGGGCTGTTATTGAGTGGCCGACTGACCGGATCGCGCAACCGACAGCGCGATGCGGCCATGGCCCTGATTTACGGGGCCGGTTCGTCGGGGCAGCAACTGGCCATGGCTATGGCCGACAGCCGGGAAATGCGGATCGTCGGCTTCCTCGATGACGATCAATCGCTCCATGGCCGGCGCTTGCGCGGACTGCCGGTGATGGACCCCGCGGAACT
This sequence comes from Sphingomonas sp. SORGH_AS_0879, assembly GCF_030819175.1. Classification (NCBI taxonomy): domain Bacteria; kingdom Pseudomonadati; phylum Pseudomonadota; class Alphaproteobacteria; order Sphingomonadales; family Sphingomonadaceae; genus Sphingomonas; species Sphingomonas sp. SORGH_AS_0879. Next base: position 15,572 of record NZ_JAUTBJ010000001.1, on the reverse strand, counting down.
GGCAGATGCGATCAATCGCTGGCAGATCACGGACATCCTACTGGCGCTGCCGTCGGTATCGCGCGGCCGTCGCAACGAAGTCATCGCCGCGCTTCGCCGTTTTCCGATCAGCATCCGGACACTGCCCGGATTGATGGACCTTGCTCACGGCAAGGTCCATGCCAGCGACCTGCGCGAACTGACGATCGAGGACCTGCTCGCGCGCGAGGCGGTCGATCCCGACGAAGCACTCGTCGCCTCGACACTGCGCGGCCGCACGATCCTCGTGACGGGGGCAGGCGGATCGATCGGCAGCGAATTGTGCCGACAGATCATGCGCGGCCTGCCTGCACGCCTGTTGCTGTTCGAGGCAAACGAGTTCGCGCTTTACAACATCCATCGCGAACTGGAGCCACACGCGTCCGACAACGGGATCGAGCTGGTACCGCTACTCGGGTCGGTGGTCGATCGGGCGCGGGTCGCGACGGTCTTCGAGACCTGGACGCCGTACATGGTCTTCCATGCCGCTGCCTACAAACATGTCCCGCTCGTCGAACACAATGTGCTGGAAGGATTGCGCAACAACGTCATCGGGACACGTGTCGTCACCGAGGCGGCGGTGCGGTGCGGAGTGCATCACTTCGTGCTGGTCAGTACTGACAAGGCGGTCCGCCCGACCAACATCATGGGCGCAACGAAGCGCTGGGCGGAACAGATCCTGCAGGGATTGCAGGCCAGCGGCGCATCAACCTGCTTCTCGATGGTCCGTTTCGGAAACGTACTGGGATCGAGTGGCTCGGTCGTGCCGCTGTTCCGGGAACAGGTGCGCAATGGCGGTCCGCTGACGATCACGCATCGTGACATCACCCGCTTCTTCATGACGATCCCCGAAGCGGCGCAGCTCGTCATCCAGGCCGGTGCGATGGCGCGGGGCGGTGAGGTGTTCGTCCTGGACATGGGCGAGCCGGTGCGGATTATCGACCTGGCCCGCAACGTCATCGAACTGTCGGGATTTACCGTGCGCGACGAGGATAATCCGCACGGCGATATCGAGATCAAGGTGGTTGGTATGCGTCCCGGCGAGAAACTTTACGAGGAACTGCTGATCGGGAATGATCCGGTCGCAAGCGCGCATCCCCGAATTCTGATGGCCAGCGAGCCGTTCGAGGCTTGGGAGCGATTGCGCGCGCATCTCGACCGGCTCGAAGAACTGATCGCGGCCAATGACGTGGTGGCAACCAAGGCGCTGCTCGGCCAGGTCGTGCCGGAATTCGCATCGGTATCGGATATTGTCGACTGGACTCATCTCGCGGCAACGCTGCGCCGGTCGAATGCTTTGCCACAGCATACCAGTTTAGCGGGTGTTCTGTCATGACGACTTCGCCTTTGTCCCGGATAAGACAATGGTGCCGTGACGAGCAGATGCTCAGCATTCTGCTGATGGGTGGTCTGCTGTTGGTGTCATGCGTGGCGGGCGGCGCATCGCGCGCGAACCAGCCAGGCCAATTGGCGGTTCGCGTCGCGGCGATCATCGTGCTGATGATCCTGTGCTTTACGCGCCGGACCTGGACGGTCAGCGATGTCAGGATGCCGCTCGTGATTGTCGGAGGGGCGGCGCTTGTTGCCCTCTACCAGCTTGTTCCACTTCCGCCCTCGATGTGGCAGGCTCTGCCAGGTCGTGAACCATTCGTCGCTGCGATGGCGGCGGGCGATCAGCCGTGGCGACCGATTAACCTGACCCCCGATGCTGGGTGGAACGCCTTGCTTTCGCTGATCGTACCGCTGGCGATGATCGCAATCCTGGCGATACTGACCCAAGCCCGCGCTATGGCTGTCGTCCGGCTACTTTTGGCGATCGTGATTGTGGCCGCACTGCTCGGCTCGTTGCAACTCAGCGGCGCCACCTTCGACAATCCGTTCATCAATGAAACAGTCGGCGAGGCGGCGGGTATCTTCGCCAATCGCAATCACCAGGCTTTGCTGCTGGCCTGCGGTCTGCCCCTGTTGGGCCTATGGGCCTTTCGTCAGCGGGGGCGGCGGGAGCGCGAACGCATGGCTGCGGCGCTGGCGCTGGCGGTCTGGTTTCTGTTCCTTATCCTATTGACCGGATCGCGGGCCGGATTGATCTTGGCAATGGCCGGATTGCTGGCGATGGGATGTCTAGCCTTTCCCCGATTGCGTCGCCTGCGGCCAAGGTGGGTATTGCCAGCCGTGGCCGGTGCGGGGCTGCTGGCGGTTGGCGCGATCGTTTTGATTGGGATGAGCAGTGGACGGGCACTGTCGCTCCAACGGCTGTTTGCCAGTGCCGACGATCACGATATTCGCTCCACGGCGTTGCCGCTTCTGCGCAATATGGCGATACACTATTTCCCCTTCGGTTCAGGCATGGGGTCCTTCGATCCCATGTTCCGCATTGTCGAACCTCGTTCGTTGCTCGCCCCGACCTATTTCAATCATGCACATAACGACGCCCTGGAAATCGCGATCGAGGGCGGACTCCCCGCGATCATGCTGCTTGTGTTGGTCATCTTCTGCTGGGGCCGCCTGGCGATTACCGCGTGGCGTGATTTGAACGGCGGGCCGGGCACGGCCCTTTTCGGGATGGGCGATACTATCGCTGATCTTGGCGTCTAGCCTTGTCGATTATCCGATGCGAACACCGACGACGATGATGATGGCGGTGATCGCGATATGGTTGGCCCGGGGTTCCGGTCGGAGGCCAAGCCGCCGCGAGGCCGCTTTACCGTCCTGATGGTTCACCTTATAGGCTCCCTTATAATCCTGAATATGGGACTACTTCAGTTATGCGTCGCTTGAGGCTGGCCCTGCCGGCAATTATCCTACTCGCTGGATGCGCTCATCGAGCACCGCTCCAGTCGACGGCCGAACTGACGGTGGTTCAGGATATGCGAGCGATGCCAGCGCCACTGCGCTCCGATCTCACGGCTCCGGAGCGTGCGAGCTTCGTCGGACCGCTCGATACCATTTCGGTCGACGTATTCAATGTTCCTGAAATGTCGAGGGAGGTGCAGGTCGATGCCGGTGGGCGCATTGCCATGCCGCTGATCGGTTCGATCGAAGCCGGCGGCAAGACATCTGCAGAGCTTGCAAGTGCGATCGAGGGAGCCCTTCGTCAGCGCTATGTCAGAGACCCCCAGGTGACGGTCAACATCCGTAACGCCGTCAGCCAAGTGGTAACGGTGGATGGGCAGGTCACCGAGCCAGGCCTTTACCCGGTGACAAACCAGATGACGTTGTTGCGCGCGGTAGCTTCGGCCAAGGGTCTGTCGGAATATGCACGGCAGGAGGATGTCGTCATTCTGCGCACGGTCGACGGACGGCGTATGGCAGGGCTTTATAATCTCGCTGCCATCCGGGAAGGGCGCTACGCTGATCCGGCGATTTACGCCAACGACGTCATTGTCGTGGGCGATTCTTCACAGCGCCGCATGTTCCGCGATATTGTCGGCCTGTCGCCATTGTTGGCGGCACCGCTCCTCGCGATCCTTCAAAAATAAGCGCTAGGCGTCGTCACATGAGAAAAGCCACCGACGTCTTGCACGTTGTCGAAAACCGAGCGAGCGATGGGCATGATACGCCACGATTGCCGCTCTTGAGGCAGTATCTTCGCATCGCTCTTCGCTGGCGCTATGTGGTCGGCGGCATCGTCGCGGGCTGCTTGCTGCTCGGCATCATCATCACCTTCATGATGACGCGGCAGTACACCGCGACGACGACCGTCGAGATTTCGCGTGAATCGAACAATATCGTTGCCATCCAGGGCGTAGAACGCGAAGCGGGGCTAGCCGATCAGGAATTCTATCAGACCCAATACGGGTTGCTGCGATCACAGTCGCTGGCAGAGCGTGTCGCAGGACAGCTCAGGCTTGTCGACGACCCCACCTTCTTCACGCAGTTCCACGTCAAATCGAAGGCCCCCGCTTTCGAACTGATCAATGGTCACTACAGCCCGACCGGGCGGCAGGTCCGCCTGCGTGTTGCGGGAGAAGTATTGCTAGACCACGTCGATATTGCACCGACGCGCCTGTCGCGGCTCGTTGAAATCCGCGTGACGACACCCAGCCCTGAACTGTCGGCAAAGATCGCCAACGCCTGGACCGCCAGCTTCATCCAGGCGTCGTTGGAGCGGCGCTATCAAGCCACGTCCTATGCACGCAATTTTCTTGAAAACCGTATCGAAACTTTGCGGGTTCGCCTTGAGTCATCCGAACGAAAGCTGGTCGCCTATGCTTCGGCTCAGAAGATCATCAATCTCCCGGGCTCGACGGAGCAAGGGCGGTCATCCAATGACCGGTCGATCCTGACGGATGATCTGACGTCCCTGAATACGGCATTGGCATCGGCTACTGCCGATCGGATCGCGGCTCAGGCGCGTTACGAAAAGCGTGGCGCGTCGGGAACCAGCGCGGAAGCATTGCGCAACGTCGCAATCAACAATCTGCGTCAGCGGCGAGCCGAGCTAGCCGCCGAATATAAGCGGTTAATGCTTCAATTCCAGCCAGAATATCCTGCGGCCCAGGCAGTAGCCGCGCAGATAAGCCAGCTGGACCAGAGTATCGCGCGTGAAGAAGCCAGGGTCACCGGGTCGCTCGACGCCGATTATCGCCAATCTCTCGATCGTGAACAACGCCTCAAAGCGCGCGTCGAAGCATTGAAGCAAGGCTTTCTTGATCTACGCCGTCGGAGCATTCAATATAATATCTTCCAGCGCGAAGTAGATACGAATCGGCAACTATATGATGGCTTGCTGCAACGCTACAAAGAGATCGGCGTAGCGGGCGGGGTAGGCGTCAATAACGTTGCGATCGTCGATCCGGCGGACGTGCCCGATCGCCCATCGAGCCCCCGTTTGGCCCTGAATCTCGCGCTGGCGCTGATTCTCGGCTGCGGTCTTGGCGTGCTGTCGGCTCTGGCGCTGGAGCAGATCGATGAGGCCATCGTGGATCCGGCAGACATCCAGAACGAGCTCGGCGTGCCATTGCTGGGATCGGTTCCGAAGCTGCGGGAAGGTGAGCCCAAGGACGCGCTGCTGGACCGCAAATCGGCGTTGGTCGACGCATATATGGCGGTGCAGACTAACCTGCAGTTTACTTCCGAGGCTGGCGTGCCGCGCTCTATTGCGGTAACCAGCACCCGTCCGGCCGAGGGTAAGTCGACCACCGCGCTGGCACTGGCGACCACATTGGCGCGCGCCCACAAGCGCGTAATACTAATCGACGGCGACATGCGGTCGCCATCGATCCACCATCTAATCGGCGTGTCGCACGATCATGGCCTGAGCAACTTCCTGAGCGGGCAGGACGATATCCAATCGCTGCTCGTCGATGGTGGAGCGCTGGGTTTTGCGGTGATGACCGCTGGGCCGATTCCGCCCAATGCGGCCGAACTGCTGACCGGTGATCGGCTGAAGCTGCTGATCGAACGACTGCTGGAAGAATTCGATCATGTGGTGATCGATTCGCCGCCAGTCATGGGGCTGGCCGATGCTGCGCTGATCGGCAGCCATGTCCAGGGCATCGTCTATGCCGTCGAAGCGCACGGAACGCGGACGAGCGTGGTGAAGATCGCGCTGTCACGCCTCGTCAGCTCGCGGGTACGCCTCCTGGGTATGGTCGTAACCAAGTTCGAGAGCAAGAAGGCCAGCTATGGCTACGGGTACGACTATGGCTATGGCTATGGCCGCGCGGGTCAAGATGTCTGATACGACCAGCCTGCCGATGCCCGGTCGGCCCGTAGGGTTGGGGATTCGCCTGTTCGTCTGTTTGGCATTGGTCATCCTGTTGGTGATTACGCTGGTGACCGGCATAGCCAATATGGTCCGGTCGACCGCACCCGAGTTGGCGTTGCGTCTCGCGCCCTGGAATGGCCCGGCTGCGGCAAATGCCGCAGAGCAACTCGTGTTCAGCGATCCGAAACAGTCCGAGCGTGCGTTGGGTCTGGCTCAACGCGCGTTGCGACGGGATCCCACGCTTGTTGCTGCGGTCACAGCACGCGGAATAGTTGAGGAACTGCAAGGCCACGCTGACGCAAGCCGCCACGATCTTGTCTATTCCGCCTGGTTGTCGCGCCGTCACCTGCCGACGCAACTATGGTGGATTGAGTATGGCGCCGCGCATGCCAACATCCCGCTGGCATTGTTGCATTATGATCTTGCCCTTCGTGCGATCCCGCAGGCTCCCGATATTCTGTTTCCCATCCTGGGAAGCGCGATCGCGCAGCCGGAGGTCCGCCGGAAGCTGCTGCCGATCCTCCGCGAGGCACCGGCCTGGCGGAAGCCCTTCTTTCATTGGCTCGCGACCAATGGCGTCGATTATCCGTCAACGGCACTCCTGTTGAGCGATTTGCGGCTTAAAGGCAACGATCTCCCCCCAGCCTTGTACGGGCAGGTTGAAAATGGGCTGATCGCGCAAGAAGATTATGACGCCGCCTGGAATTTTTATCGGCAGCGTCACCCCAACGCGCGCCGGGATGCGACTCAGGACGTGACTTTCCGATCCGCCAGTGCCGGATATCGGTCGCCGTTCGATTGGAACGTGCTCGACGGGCAGGGGGAAGCTGTTATCGGTCAGCAGGGTGGAGACTTCGTTCTTTCTTTTTCCACGATCCCGACCAATTCGACGCAATTGGCCCGTCAGACGATGCTTTTACCCCCCGGCCATTATACGTTACGTGACGACGTTCGTTTTGACGCCGCTCCGGTCAAAATGCGTCCCTATTGGATTGTGCAATGTCTTGATGGCCGGAAATTGGTCACCATTCCTATCGGAAGCAAGATTGCGCAGCCCTTTGCCATGCCCATGGATTGTCCGGTACAGTGGCTGATCTTGGCCAGCGATGCATCCGACACGCCGCAAGGAAGTGAAGGGGTCATTCATTCAGTGATGGTGCAGCGCAATAGTGCAGGGAATGCTCAATGACGAGCTGCTATTTTTTTTTAATCTTGGCAATGATCACCATGTCTTCCGATAGTGGCCAGACTCATGGCGCATCCCATCAGTCGCAATTTGATATTCGGTTGAAGACCGATATTGATTCCAATATTGCCAAGAGAGTCGGAAGCAGGCTGGAATCGCGGATCAACAATCGTATTGGACGAACGACTTCCATCGACATTAATCAAGAAACGAGTTACCAAAATTCCGATAATTTTGTGACAAAAGTAGAAATTCCGACCCGCCCGGATCAGGCTGGCAGATAGCCATTTTGACTAAGACCATAGTTGGCATGAAGATACCAGCTGCTCGGTAAACGGCAGACTTTGCGCGAGACCATAGAGTAGGTGGTATAGTCGCAATCGGTTTTGCGATTGCCTTATATCAGCCGACCGCCGCCCCGGTACGTCCTCCAATTTAACATAACAAATATTATCAAACCTAAGGAGTGCAAGCACCAGATACAAATGACACCACTCTGCTAGATAGAAATGGCACTGCCGGTGCTGTCAGCGGGTCGCCGGTGTCATAGCCTTCCTCGGCAACGAGGACGCGCATGATATGACGGTGCTGACGATGAGTGCTGCAGAGATCACCCGGTTCGACACGTTGATGCGGGTCGACCGCGGCGAGATCCGGATCCCGGACGCGATGGAACTGCTGGGCCTCCAGCGGCGGCAAATTTACCGGCTGCTCCGCCGTCTTCGGCATGAAGGCGCTGCGGGCCTCGTCTCGCGCAAGCGCGGGCGGCCGCGCAACCGGCGCTTTAGCGATGCCTTCCGCGCCGAGGTGGTCGCGCTGGTGCGCGAACACTATGCCGACTTCGGCCCGACGCTCGCGCGCGAGTACCTCGCCGAGCGCCATGGTCTGGGACTGTCGTGTGAAACGCTGCGACAGATCATGATGGAAGCCGGCCTCTGGAAAGACCGCGCAGCTAGGCGCCCTCGCCCCTATCAGCCCCGCTACCGGCGCGACTGTCGCGGCGAGCTGGTCCAGGTCGACGGCTCAAAACATTGGTGGTTCGAGGAACGCGGCCCGCAATGCACGCTGCTGGTGTTCATCGACGACGCCACGAGCGAGCTGAGGCACCTCGAGATGGTCGAGAGCGAGAGCACGTTTTCCTACATGCGCGCGACGAGGACGTACCTTGAGCGGCACGGCAAGCCGGTCGCCTTCTATACGGACAAGCACAGCGCCTTCCGCAACAACACGGCCTCGGCAAACGGCGACGGGATGACCCATCTTGGGCGCGCGCTGGACCGGCTGAACATCGAGCTGATCTGCGCAAACTCGCCGCAGGCGAAGGGCCGTGTGGAGCGCGCCAATGCCACGCTGCAGGACCGGCTCGTCAAGGCGATGCGGCTCCACCGCATCAACACCATCGACGAAGCCAACGCCTTCCTCCCCTCCTACATGGTGCAGCACAATCAACGGTTCGCCAAGGCGCCGTTCGACCCGCGCGATCTGCACCGGCCGCTCGCCATCCACGAGAACCTCGAAGCCGAGATGGTCTGGCGCGAGCAGCGCACCGTCACGGGCGCCCTCACCCTCCATTACAACAAGGCGATGTTCATCCTGGAGCCGTCCCCGGTCGCACAGGGCCTCGCCCGCAAGAAGGTGGATGTGTGCGAGTATCCGGATGGCCGGCTCGAGATCCAGCACGACGGCGAAGTCCTGCCCTATCGCGTCTTCGACAAGATGCGCCGCGTGAACCAGGCGCCGGTGGTCGACAATAAGCACCTCGACGCAGCACTCGCCCTCGCTCACGCCATCCAGCAAGTGCAGCCGCACCACGCCAAGCGCAACAACAACGAGCCTGCGCGTACCGCCCAGCCCGGCGGCATGTTCAAGACCCCCTCGCCCGTACCCCCTGGACCGAAGCTGGATCGCCGCAAACTGGGCAATCAGCGCCTCAAGCGAGGTCCCCGCCTTTCCAACGATGAACTTGTTGGGCGTGGCTTGGGAGAGTACGTCCACCAGCAGACAGGATGACCGGATACCGCGCCTGCCGGCGTCTCAAAAACGATGGTGAAACGGGGCGGCCAACGGCTTCCCAAAAACCCATTAAGTGACATTCCGAGAAGGTTGGAAGTAGCCACGCGGCGTTGCTAGGCCGCATGAGTACCCGTCGATAAATACGGACTGAGGAATACGTCAGCCTGCGGCCGTCATACCGCAGATGTCGGTGAGCAAAGTCGGACCTTCGGGTTGCCAACCCAAATGCTTCCGCGTCAACGTGCTAGATGCTGACATGTCCTTCGATGCGAATGCTGCAAGCCAGCCGAAATGCGCACCAGCCTCGTCCGTGCTCACGGACCTCAACGGCAGGCCGAACGTCTGGCCGATCGCCTCGGCAATGTCGCGCAAGCTGATCGCGCCTTCAGCGGTGCCATGGTAGCGCGCGCCGGCCTCGTTCCGCTCCAGCGCCATCCGGTAAAGACGGGCGGTGTCGAGAACGTGCGCGGCCGACCATGTGTTGGCGCCCTCGCCGACATAGGCTGAGACGCCCTTCTTACAGGCAAGCCCGATGAGGTCGCTGACCAACCCTTGCTTGCGGGTGTCATGGATCTGAGAGTTACGCAGCACGATGACGTGGATACCGCGCCCGTACAGCGCCTCCCCTGCCAATTCGGAGGCTATCCGCGGGTTGGGACTATAGGCATTGAAGACATCCTCCGATGCCGGCTCGCCCAGTGCGGTCGATCCCATGGCGGTACTGGACGTGATGATGAGCGGCTTGGATGTACCTTCCAGGCCTGCGCCCAGCGCCTCGATGGCACGCCGATCCTTCTGGCAGTTTTCCAGGAAGTCCGCAAAATTATGGTCGAACGCCGTGTGGATCACACCGTTGCAGGCGGCCGCGCCTTCTGTCAGGCTTTCCAGATCCTCGATATCGCCCCGATGCGCCTCGGCCCCCGCCGCAACCAGCGCGTCAGCGCCAGCATCCGATCGGGTGAGGCCCAACACGCGATGCCCGGCACCCAGCAGCTCGGGGATGATGTGGGAGCCGATAAAGCCGGTCGCCCCGGTCAGAAACACGCGCATCGAACATTCTCCATGGCAGATGCAGCCATATCAATCCACGCGCTATCCCGTAAAAGTAGTGAGGGTATCCTATTATAGTTACTAACGGGAAGACGATGGCGACTGACTTCGACAATGGTCTCGGCCGCTATCTGAAGGATCGCCGTAGCCGGCTTGATCCGGACGCGTTCGGCTTTTCGACACAGCGTCGCCGGACCCCCGGCCTGAGACGCGAGGAGGTGGCGCAGCGCGCCAACATCAGCCCGACTTGGTACACCTGGCTTGAACAGGGACGGGGCGGGGCACCCTCGCCCGACGTGCTGAACCGCATCGCGCGCGGGCTGATGCTGACCGACGCCGAGCGCGAGCATCTGTTCATGCTGGCGCTCGGCCGCCCGCCCGAAGTCCGTTATAAGGCAACCGATACGGTGACGCCGCGCTTGCAACGTCTGCTCGACATGATGATCGCCAGCCCGGCGATCATCAAGACCGCGACTTGGGACGTGGTGGCGTGGAACCAGGCTGCGGCGCTCGTGCTGACCGATTACGGCACGCTGCCGCCTAAGGAGCGCAACATATTGCGGCTCGTCTTCTGCAACGACCGGATCCGCGGATCGCAGGAGGATTGGGAAAGCACCGCCCGTTTCGTCGTCGGCGCCTTTCGAGCCGATGCGGCGCGGGCCGGTGCTGTGTCGGAAGTCGGCCAGCTCGTCACCGAGCTTTGCGCGACAAGCCCGGACTTCGCGGCGCTCTGGGCGGACAACGACGTGCGCTTCCACGGCGAGGGGAGTAAGCGGCTCCGCCATCCCGAGTTAGGGCCGATCGAGCTGGAATATTCGGGCTTCGCGGTCGATGGCCGCCCCGATCTTGGCATGATCGTCTACAACCCTGTCGATCCCGCCGTCGCCGATCGCGTCCGGTCGCTCGTTGCCGGGTAGCTTTGCGCTTTCGCGAAAGGGAATGGCGATCGAGACCACAACCTCAATCAGCTGATTTATGGCGAGGAGCCGGTTCCGTTAGGCTGGCGGATGCGTGCGAGCGTCCCCTTCCCTCCGCGTCCTACTTCGGGTTCTTCAAGTGGTCGATAAGGGACCTGAGCGCGGCGGACACATGCCGACGCCCGGAATAGTAAAGGAACAGCTCGCTGAACTGTGCGCGATAATCGGGCAGGCATCGGATCAGCCGTCCGCTGTCGATATGCGCCCGCGCGCCCTCTTCGAAAACGAAGGCAAGGCCGGCACCTTGCAGGGCGGCTTCGATCATGAGCGATTGATCGTTGAGGATCAGCGACCCCGTGACGTTCGTCTTGCTGATCTGGCCGTTACGCTCGAACATCCAGGGTGTCAGAACGCCGCTCGGTAGCCGGTACAGGATACAGCAGTGGTGGACGAGGTCGTCCGGGCTCATCGGCAGGTCCCGCCCGGCCAGATAGGCGGGCGAGGCAAGAACTGCGAAGTGGAAGGCCTGGTTCAGGCGCACCGCGATCATGTCCTGCTGCATGGCGATGCCGAACCGGATACCGGCGTCGAACCCCTCGGCGACGATGTCCACCATTCGGTCATTGGAATCGATTTCCACCGACAAGCGGGGATAGGTCGAGGCCAGCGCGGTGACCGCGCCGATGATGCTGACGCTGACCGAACGGGGGACGGTGAGACGAAGCGATCCGTGCGGCTCGCCCCGGAAATCATCGACGGCATCGACGGCCTGGTCGAGTTCGCCCAGGGCCTGCTTGGCACGGGAATGTAAGAGGCGGCCAGCCTCGGTCAGCGAGACGCTCCGCGTCGTCCTGTTGAGCAGCCGAACCCCCAGCCGTTCCTCCAGCGTCCGTACCGCGTGGCTGAGCGTGGACCGTGTCACCCCGCGATCGAGAGCGGCCCGCTGAAAGCTGAGCCTGTCGGCGACGGCCACGAACGCGGCGATTTCCTGGAGATTTCGACTCATTGTTCGATATCATTCAACAGCTTATTCGGGATTGTCCATCTAATCCTTCCGAATTTTCACGGCTAGAATGCGCATGTCAGAGGCAGGCCAGCCCCCGCCGGGATGATCGGCTTGCCTCTGAATGTGCCACCCGGATCGGCTGTCCGACCGGTATCAGGAGTCGTATATGGCTGACCGCCATTCGTTGAAACGCGCTTGGCTTCCGCTGGCGAGCATCGCGGCGATCGCCGGATCGCTGGTCGCGGCCTTTGCCTGGAGCGCCGGACTGGTCGGCAACCGGATCACCACCGCGACTTTCCTGGCCGATACGCCCAAACCCTTCCCGGCGGGCTATCGTCGCGCGCATGGCAAGGGCATCTGTTTCGATGGAGTCTTCCATGCGAGCGGTGCCGCTGCGTCAATTTCGACATCGCGGGTGTTTTCACAAGCGCAGGCACGGGCCATCGGCCGTTTCTCGATCGGGACGGCGGATCCCTATGCGCCGGACAATTCGACGCGCACCGTCAGCATGGCCATGCTGATCACCGCCGATGACGGTGAACAATGGCGCATGAAAATGAACAACGAGCCGCTCTTCGCGACCCATGATGCGAAAGGCTTCCTCGCCCGAATTGCCGCCTTTGCGCCCGATCCGGCGACCGGCCAGCCCGATCCGACGAAGGTCGCGGCGTTCTACCGAGATTATCCCGAAGCCCGCCGCGTCATCGAAGCGAAGGCCAAGGCGCCGTGGCCGAGCAGCTTCGCGGGCGCGCAATATCATGCCATCCACGCCTATTTCTTCATCGGCCCCGACGGGCGGCGCCAGCCGGTGCGATGGAGGTGGCGTCCCCATGCCCCATTTACCGGCTGGAGCGTCGAGGAACGCGCCAAGGCCGATCCCGATCACCTGTTCAAGGATATCGCCGAGCGCCTGACACACGGGCCGCTGCGCTGGGACCTCGTGCTGCAACTGGCGGAGCCGGGTGACCCGGTCGACGATCCGTCGCAGCCCTGGCCCGCGACACGCCGGCAGATCGTCGGCGGCACGTTGGAGGTCACGCGCGTGGTCGACCAGGCCAAGGGCCTATGCCGGGATATCAATTTCGATCCGACCCTCGTGCCGAAGGGCATCGCGCTCACGAACGATCCGGTGCTGGCCACGCGTGGCGGGATCTACGCGCATTCCTACAATGCCCGCCTCCGCGAGATCGGCTATGGTCGTGCCACGGATGCGGTCGGCAGGGGAGCCGGTCGATGAACGACAGCGTGTCCGATGCCGCACGGGATGAAGACCAAGCGCAATGCGTCGAGGCGGACCGAGGGCATTTCAACGTCCTGGCGCGGGTGCTGCACTGGGGGATGGCGGCGGCAATCTTCGCCATGCTCTTTATGGGTGTCGGCATGACGACGTCGCTGACCTGGCGTCCGGTGCTGCTCGACCTGCACCAGCCGCTCGGGCTCGCCATCCTGCTGCTGGTCGTCGTCCGGCTGGCCAACCGGTTGCGTCACGGCGCCCCGGCGCTACCGCCCGAGACACCCCGGCTCCAGGCGCTGGCGGCGACCGCCAGCCACTGGATGCTCTACGGCCTGATGGTCCTGCTCCCGCTGATCGGCTGGGGGATGCGATCGGCCGGGGGCTGGCCCGTCAGGATGATCCAGGGATGGAATTTGCCGCCGATCGCCCCGACCGACCCGACGGTTTATGCCCTGTTGCGCGATGCGCATAGCATTCTGGCGTGGTTGCTGTTCGCGGTGGTGATCGCGCATCTGTCGGCGGCTTTGCTGCACGGCTGGATTTACCGCGACGGGGTGTTCTCGTCGATGGCGCGGGGCCCGGCGCGTTCCGCTTAGCCGACCCGCCTGACGTCGCCCGGCCCGCACACCGCTTTTCCGCAACTATTTTCCCGGCCCTCGGGCCGAACACCGACACGGTCGGAGAAAGAGCAGTACGTCATGGCAATATTGTTGACCGGAAGCACCGGCCATACGGGCATGGAAATTGCCCGCATCCTGGCGTCGCACGATGTTGCGGCGAAGGCTCTGACACGCTCGCCCGACAAGGCCCGCTTGCCCGCCGGTGTGACGCCGGTCCGGGGCGACCTGTCCGATATCGAGGTCATGCGCGACGCGCTTCAGGGGATCGAAACGCTTTTGCTGCTGGCGCCCAATGTGCCGGATGAGTTGGATCAGACACTTACGACGCTTGCCCTGGCACGGGATGCGGGCGTGCGCGGGATCGTCTATCTTTCCGTCTTCGAATGCGATCGTCATGCCGACGTTCCGCATTTTGCTTGCAAGGTCGCAGCGGAACGGATGATCGAACAATGCGATCTGCCCGCGACGATCCTGCGCTCCGCCTATTTCATGCAGAACGACCTAGAGCAGAAATCGCCGCTCTTGGATCATGGGGTCTACGGCATGCCGCTGGGGCATGTTGGCATGGCCGCCGTCGATACGCGCGACCTTGCCGAAATCGCGGCCATGCAGCTCCTGCGGCGCCACGCGGCCTCGACCCAGCTGGCGCGGGAATGCCTTAATGTTGTCGGCCCGGACGATCTGACGCCGGAGTCGATCACGCAAATCTGGAGCGACGCCCTGGCCCGCGATATCGCCTATGCCGGTGATGATCTGGACGCGTTCCAGGACCGGCTCAAGCCGTTCGTCCCGGCCGGGTTCGCCTATGATCTGGGCCTAATGCTGCGCGCCTTCCAGCGTCACGGCGCCCGCGCCAGTGCGGAAGACCGTGCGACCATGTCGAGACTGCTAGGTCGCCCGCCTAGGCGCTATGCGGCGTTCGCCGCCGAGACCGCGAAGGCCTGGGCAAGCGCGTCGACACCGGTTCGGTGTGACTGAAACGGGACGGTCATCGATCCCTCGCGCGGTGCGTAGTGGCCGGATCATTCGGTGGCATAGGCGTGGCCTTCCTCCTTCGTTCTAGCAAATGAGCGACGGCCGAGACGTCTAGGGCTATGTCATATGGGATCGAATATCGGGAAAGGAGTTTGGTCTTAAAACCTGGCTCAAAGCGTCCTGAGAGTCACCTTGACCGTGCCGACTGAAACCCGGACGCTCCGGGCCATGCCGATAACCACCAGTGCCAAGCCTATTGCCAACTCCGATAAAGTCATACTCCTAATCCTGCTGCTGGTATCGCTGTTTCTGACGACAACGGTCAATCGCTGGACGGGGGTGGCGCTGGTCAGCGTTCATCCCGACGCCGGATGGATCGCGTCGGCCGCCATCCCCTCCTGCATCGTTATACTCAGCCTATATTGATCTGGCCCCCGTTTCACCGGACGGGTTCAAGCGGTTGCAGAAACCAGTGCGCGATGCTCGCGCGGCGAACGCATTTTGAGCCCTGAATGGGGGTGGTTGTCGTTGTAGTCCTCGATCCATCCGGCAAGCGATGTCAACGCGGTGAGTGCGTCCGGCAGCGGCGAGACGCGGACGTAATCCCGTTTGAGGGTATGGACGAAGGCCTCCGAGATGCCGTTGGACTGCGGGCTGCGGACGGGGGTGAAGCAGGGTTTGAGGCCCAGCTGCCGGGCAAAGGTCCGTGTTTCGCAGGCGGTATAGGCCGAACCGTTGTCCGACAGCATCTCGACCGGTGTCGCCGCGCGCATGGTGCCGAAGCGGGTTTCCACGGCTTCCAGCATGATGTCGCGCACGTCCGAGCCGCTGATGCCGGCATTG